>CALGTJ010000029.1 GCA_937901435.1 uncultured Rhodobacter sp.
GCAACAGAGGCGTCGTGCGCGGGCGCACCACGGCGCTTAGATCATCCTGAGGCGAGGCCTCGAAAAAGAACTTGTCGTAGGGGGCCTGCCCTTGGCGATAGGCATTGAACCACGCGCCTTGGCTGGACACATGGTTCAGCACCAGATCGGACATCAGTTTGAAATCGTGGGCAATGCGGTTGATATCGGGCCAATCGCCCAGTTGCGGGTTCACGGCGCGAAAATCCGACACGGCAAAGCCATCGTCAGAAGTATAGGTAAAGAAGGGCAGGATATGGACCGCGTTCAGATAGCCTTTCCAGTAGCGCAGCAGAAAATCATGCAGCAGATCCAGCGGCTTGTGCGACCCGTCAATCAGCGAGTTTCCATAGGTGATGATCAGCGCGTCTTCCTCGCTCCACATCTTGTTGCCCGGCGTGCGGGCGCGTTTGCGGCGTTTCGCAGGATCGGGCCAGAAGGCCTCGACGATCTGGTTGGCAAGGGCATCGGCGTCAAGGTCGGGATAGATCCGCGCAACCCGCGTGGCGAGGGTGAGGGCAAATGAGGGGGGCGTGTCTGGTTTCATGGGGGCAGTCAAACATGACCGGGCGAAACTTGCCAAGCCCATTGGGGCAAATTCCACGGCGATGGGGAAAAGTGCCCAAGATTTCAGCACAATGACATTCTTGGCCAAGACGTCACATTTCTGTGGGCGAGGCGGGGCATATTGCCCAAGGCCTTGCCAAGAAACGCGATAGAACCTAATCGGACCCTCCCCGATCCCGGTCGGCCATTGGACAGGAGAGTGCCGTGCAGACACCTTACTATCTTATCGACAAATCCCGCCTGCTGGAGAACATGGAAAAGATCGCATGGTTGCGCGAGGCCTCTGGCGCGAAATCCCTGTTGGCGCTGAAATGTTTTGCCACATGGTCGGTTTTTGATTTCATGGCGCAGTATATGGATGGCTCGACGTCCTCGTCGTTATATGAGGTCAAGCTGGGTTATGAAAAGTTTGGCGGAGAAACCCACGCCTATTCGGTGGCTTACGCCGATCACGAGATTGCCGAGGTGCTGGCCAATTCCGACAAGATCCTGTTCAACTCGATTGGGCAGTTGGATAAATTCGACGCGGCCTCTGTCGGGCACACGCGCGGCCTGCGCGTCAATCCGGGTGTCTCTACGTCAGAGTTCGATCTGGCCGATCCCGCGCGCCCCTTTAGTCGTCTGGGCGAACATGACCCGGCGCAGATCATGGCCGTGGCGGACCGGATCAGCGGGCTGATGTTCCACAACAATTGCGAGAACGACGATTTTGCCCGCTTTGACGAGATGCTGACGCTGATCGAGGATCGCTTTGGCGAGGTCATTCACCGGATGGAGTGGATCAGCCTTGGCGGCGGCATTCATTTCACGGGCGAGAGCTATCCGTTAGAGGCACTCGCCGCGCGGCTAAAGGCCTTTGCAACGCGCTTTGAAGTGCAGGTCTACCTTGAGCCCGGCGAGGCGGCCATTACGGGGGCGGCGACGTTAGAGGTCACGGTACTGGACACGCTGTTTAACGGCAAGAACCTTGCCATCGTCGACAGTTCGATCGAGGCGCATATGCTAGATCTGCTGATCTACCGCGAACCGGCCAAGATCGCGCCCGATACAGGCGATCATGAGTGGATGATCTGCGGAAAATCCTGCCTTGCGGGGGATATTTTCGGCGAATTCCGCTTTGACGCGCCGTTGAAATCCGGTGACCGGGTTTCGTTTCAGGACGCGGCGGGCTATACGATGGTGAAGAAGAACTGGTTCAACGGCGTGAAAATGCCCGGCATCGCCATCCGGGAATTGGATGGCAGCCTTCGGATGGTGCGCGAATTTGGATATGACGAATTCGCCGCCGCCCTTTCCTAACCCCCAAACCATCACACGAGGTCTCTTGGATACATGAAACGTAACGTTCTTATCATCGGCGCAGGTGGCGTCGCTCAGGTCGTGGCGCATAAATGCGCGCAAAACAACGATGTGCTGGGGGATCTTCATATCGCCAGCCGGACGGTTTCCAAATGCGAGGCCATTATTGAGAGCGTTCATGAAAAGAACGCGATGAAACAGGACGGTGTGTTTGAGGCGCATGCGGTTGATGGCATGGACAGCGACGCGGTGGCGGCGCTGATCACCAAGACCGGCGCGCAGATCGTGATCAATGTCGGTTCTCCTTTCGTGAACATGACGGTGCTCGAGGCCTGCATCCGCACCGGGTCCGCCTATATCGACACGGCGATCCATGAGGACCCGACCAAGATTTGCGAAACCCCGCCGTGGTATGCCAACTACGAATGGAAGCGGCGCGACGATTGCGCGGCGGCGGGTGTGACGGCGATCCTTGGCGCGGGCTTTGATCCGGGGATGGTCAATGCGTTCGCGCGCTTTGCCGTCGATGAGTTCATGGATGAGGTGAAATCCATCGACATCGTGGACATCAACGCAGGCGATCACGGCAAGTATTTCTCGACCAACTTTGATCCAGAGATCAACTTTCGGGAGTTCACCGGCACCGTTTACAGTTGGCAAAGTGGCGCGTGGACGCAGAACAAGATGTTTGAGGTGGGTCGCGAATGGGATCTACCCGTGGTGGGCAAGCAAAAGGCCTATATGTCGGGGCATGACGAGGTGCATTCGCTTGCGGCCAATTATCCGCAGGCAGATATCCGGTTCTGGATGGGCTTTGGCGATCATTACATCAACGTCTTCACGGTGCTGCAAAACCTTGGCCTGCTGTCGGAACAGCCCGTCGTGACCGCCGAGGGGCTGGAGGTCGTGCCGCTGAAACTGGTCAAGGCCGTGCTGCCTGATCCGTCCAGCCTTGCGCCCAATTACACCGGCAAGACCTGCATTGGCGATCTGGTGAAGGGCGTGAAGGATGGCCAAGAGGTCGAGGTTTTTGTCTACAATGTCGCCGATCACAAGGACGCCTATAACGAGGTCGGCAGTCAGGGAATATCCTATACGGCTGGCGTGCCGCCCGTGGCGATGGCGATGCTGATTGCCAAGGGGGACTACGATCACGGCAAGATGGTCAATGTCGAAGAGCTTGACCCAAAGCCACTGTTCGCCTTGCTTGACGACATCGGTCTGCCAACGCGGGTCACAGACGACAAGGGCGACCGTGCGTGGCATGAAGCTTGAGGGTTTGAGGCCTGAGGCCTGAGGCGGCTTTAATGTGAACTCTGGCGCGTCCCGGACAGGATTGGGGCGCGCAAAATGTGGCCTTGGGGCTTGTCATCTGGGGGTCATGACTGTCACTGTAGCGGACAACAGTGACACCCGTATCAACCTTCAAAAGAGGCCCAAGATGAGCTTTCCCGTTGTTCCCACCGACCCCGGCGTCACCCGTCAGGTGCTTGCGGAAAACCCGGATCTGATGGTTGTCGCTTTTCGGTTCAAAGCCGGGGCCGAGGGCAAACTGCACGATCATCCGCATGTGCAATCCACTTATGTCGAGTCCGGGCGGTTCACCTTTAGCGTTGACGGGGTCGAACGGTCTATCGGGCCCGGTGACAGTCTTGTGATCGCCTCAAACCTGCGCCACGGCTGTGTCTGCCAAGAGGCGGGTACGCTGATTTACACCTTCACACCACGGCGGGACGACTTTCTTTAGGGGGCCAGCTTTCTTTAGAGGGCCAGCGGGTCGTTGTACTATTGATACAATCACAATGATATTAATTGAAAAATTACGGGTTGAGCGCTAGACATTATCGAAGAACCGATTTGCCGCCCGGTCCCGACTCCAGTGACGACCTTTGGGTTCGCCCAAACGTAGGTATTGGACGACAGAGACTGGGGCAGGCCGACAAACTGCCAAGATACCTGAACCGCACCTAGCCATATTGGACCCCTGTGATGCTCACCCGCGCGACCCTTTCATTCTGCTTGCTCGTCTACCCCTTTGCAGCAGTTTCGGGGTCTTTGAACGAACCGATCCCGACAGTTGCGCCCAAACCGCCAGTGGCGGCAGCGCCGACGCCGGACCTGATCTTTACGCTTGGCGGCGGGGCGGGGGTTGAGCCGACGTATTTCGGGTCCAGCAGCTACGAGGCGGTTCCGGCCTTTTCGTTCGGCTTTGAATACCTGCGTCTGGGGGCAAACCGCAGCATCGGGTCCACGGATCCCGATTTTATCAAGACCGGACTGGCCCCGCGGTTCTCGTTTCGCGTGGTCAAGGATCGGACCGCGTCGGATCATGCGGAACTGACTGGGTTGAACAATATCGACACCTCTGTCGAGTTGGGCATGGGGCTGGTTTATCGGCAGGAAAACTTTGAGGTCTTCGCCGATGCGCGCTATGGCGTCATCGGTCACGAGTCCTTTGTCGGTGAACTGGGGGCTGACCTGATCATGCGCCCGACGGACGGGCTGACCCTGACGCTGGGGCCGCGCATGTTTCTGGGCGATGATACCTATGCCTCAACCTACTTTGGGGTGACGCCTGCCGAATCCGCGCTAAGTGGTCTGCCAGCGTTCAATGCCTCGGGCGGCGCGCTGAGCGCGGGGGTCGAGTTCGGTGCAACCTATGCATTGAATGACACATGGGGCCTGAAAGGGACGCTGCGCTATGATCGCCTGATGAACGATGCGGCGTCCTCTTCGATCACCGGCATCGGCAGCGAAGACCAGTTCACGGCCAAGATCATGCTGACACGACGGTTCGTTCTGGATTTCTAGGCCGATCTGATTTTTTGGCAATACCTTGGCGCAGTCCTGTGACTGACACTGGTGGCCATTTGAAATAACGTGTGAAAATAGCCTGTGAAAATAGCCTGTGAAAATTGGCAGTTAGAATTGGCGGAGAGGCTGGTCCGCGAAACGGAACTGTGGAACCGGGCCGCGAACAAAGTCAATTGCATGGTGTGACAACCGCAAGCAAGAGCGCAGAACGCGTTCTGAAAGGACGGGCACGGCTTGATCCGTGATATATCGGAACAAGGGCTTTTTGCCTGTCCGCGCTGCGATCTGTTGCATGTCGACCCTGAGGCGGGCGAGAATTGCACTGTTCGCTGTGCGCGCTGCCATGCCGTCTTGCTTGCGCCGCGCACTGGGGCTTTGACACAAGTGTTCGTGCTGGCGGTGACGGCATTGATCCTGATGGTCGCGGCGGTCTGGTTTCCGTTTCTGGATCTTCGGGTGGCGGGGCTCACCAATAAAACTTCGTTGCTGGACGCGATCTTTGCGTTTTCCAGTGGCACGTTGTTGCCCTTGTCCTTTGCGGTGGCGGCGCTGATTGTGCTGATCCCGGCCCTGCGCTTTGCGGCGGTGGCCTATACGCTGTGGCCGCTGTTGCGGGACCGCCCGCCGTTTCGCCATGCCCGCGCGATGTTTCGACTGGCAGAGGTGCTGCGGCCTTGGGCGATGGCAGAGATCTTTATCGTCGGTGTCGCCGTGGCGTTGGTCAAAGTCGCAGGTCTCGCCAGCATCAGTATTGGCCCCGCGTTCTGGGCGTTTTGCGCACTGGTGGTGGTTGCGGCCCTTCATGACAACTATATGTGCAGGTGGACAATTTGGAAGTCGCTGGAACAGGGGCGCACATGACCACTGCGCACACAGCCGGATTTGTGGCCTGTGACCGCTGCGGTCTGGTCTATGCGCAGGACTGCGCCGACTGCACGCGTTGTGGCAGCGCATTGCAGACGCGTGCGCCCCTGTCGCTGCAACGCACGATGGCGTGGCTGATGGCCGGGCTGATTGCCTATCTTCCCGCGAATATCTATCCGATGCTGCTGACCTCGACCCTGTTGGAACGGCAGGAAAGCACTATCCTCGGCGGGGTTGTCGATCTGGTGCATCACGGCTCTTTCGGGGTGGCCTTTATCGTCTTTGCCGCCAGCGTCGTAATCCCCGTGGGCAAGTTTCTGGCCCTGTTCTATCTGGTCTTTGCGGTCAGACGGCATTGGGCCATGAACAGCCATCAACGCCACGTGATGCTTGAAATCGTTGAATTTATCGGAAGGTGGTCCATGATTGACGTCTTTGTGGTCGCGATCCTGTCGGCCCTTGTGCAACTGGATACGGTGGCCACAATAAATCCCGGCGTGGCGGCCGTGTCCTTTGCGTTGTCGGTGGTGTTCACCATGCTGGCCGCGCAAAGTCTGGACCCCCGATTGATCTGGGACGAAGCAGAGGCAACGCCATGACCCCCCAAGAACACACAGACGCGGCCAGACCCGACGCGGCCAGACGCGATTCGGCAAGACCCGATGTGCGCCCGGCGCGCCAAGGCCTGCTGGCGCGGATCTCTCTTGTCTGGCTGGTGCCGATGCTGGCGCTGGCGATTTCGCTGGGCGTCGCATGGCAAAGCTATTCCGAGCGCGGCGTGCTGATCGAGATCGGCTTTGACAATGCCACAGGCATCGAAACCAGCAAGACCCAGTTGCGCTACCGCGATGTCACGGTTGGCACGGTCGAGCGGGTCACCTTTTCCGAGGATCTGTCGCAGGTGATTGCGCAGGTGCGGGTCGAAAAGGACGTGGCCGGGTTTATCGACGCAGAGGCGCAATTCTGGGTCGAGCGGCCTCAGGTTTCGGTGCGCGGTATCAGCGGGCTGGGAACGGTGCTGTCGGGTGTCTACATCAACGGCACGTGGGACAATGTGATAAGCGCGCCCGAGACCCGGTTCACCGGGCTGGGCCGCGCGCCTCTTGTGGGGCCTAATGCACAGGGCGTCTCGATTGTGCTGCGCGCGCGCAACGGCAACCAACTGGCCGCTGGCGCGCCGATTGTCTACAAAGGCATCCGCGTCGGGTCGATCGAGGCCCCGGTCCTGACCCCGTCTGGCAATGGCGTGATCACCAATGGATTTATCGAGGCCCCCTATGACGCCTTTGTCACCTCGGCCACGCGGTTCTGGGACACGTCCGGTTTTTCGCTGTCGCTGGGGGCAGGGGGCGTCAAGCTGGACGTGGACAGTCTGGCCTCACTGGTCGAGGGCGGCGTGACCTTTGAAACGCTGGTCTCTGGCGGCACGCCTGTGGATTCTGGCGTGATATTTCCGATCTACGAAAGCGAAGCCTTGGCGCGCAACAGCCTGTTTCAGGATGCGGATGCGGATCTGCTGTCGGTTGCGGCACAGTTTGATGGTTCTGTCGGGGGGCTTGTCTCTGGGTCAGAGGTGCGCTTTCGCGGGATCAAGGTGGGCGAGGTGTCTGGCCTGACCATGACGGCGGACAGGGTCGGCACCCAGCGCAACGTGCGCCTGCTTGCCACGATGCAATTGCGCCCCGGCAGTCTGGGGCTGGGGCAGGATGCCACCAAAGCCGATGCGCTGGCACTTTTGCAGGACTATGTGGCGCAAGGGCTGCGCGCGCGGCTGACCTCTGCCAATATCCTGGGGGGCGCGTTGATTGTCGAACTTGTGGAACTGCCGCAGGAACCGTCGCTGACCTTTGATACAAACGCCAAACCCTATCCGCTGATCCCCTCAGTTGACGCCAATCTGTCTGACTTCAACGCCACCGCCGAGGGTGTGTTCAAGCGCATCAACGGTCTGAAGGTCGAAGAACTGATTGCGGCGGCCATCTCTGCGCTGGACAGCGTCAATGGGTTGGTGGCGGCTGACGGAACGAAGGCGGTTCTGCCGGAACTGACCAAAACGCTGGAAGAGGCGCGCCTTGTGCTGGCGGATCTGCGCGAGGCCGACGCGGGGGCCAAGGTGACCTCTGCGCTGAGTTCTGCCGAGGGCGCGGCCAAAGCCGTGGAAACCGCCGCCGCCCGTCTGCCGGCTCTGGCAGAACAGTTGGAAAGGCTTACCCTTCGCACAGAGACCGTGGTATCAAGCTATGGCGAGCAATCGCGCCTGATTTCTTCTGCGATGGATGCGTTGCGCAACATCAGCGAAGCCGCCGACTCTTTGCAATCCCTCGCGCGGGCGATCCAGCGCAACCCGAACTCTCTGTTGTTAGGACGTTGATATGATGTTTCGAGTGGTGCTTGCTGCGGTGACCGCTGTGACTTTGGCGGGATGCGAGGACAATTCGCGCCGCTACGCGTTAGAGGCGACGCCCTCTGTCGCGCCGGGCAAACAAATGCGCGCGCGGGTGGCGTCGGTGCTGGTGCGCTCTGTCTCGCTGCCCACCTATGCGGCGGCCGAAGAGATGGCGTTTCAGGACGAGACGGGCGTTATCAAGCTGAACAAGACCGAACTCTGGGCTGACGAGCCAGAGCGCGCGACGACGCTTGTGATCTCGCGCCATCTGAACCGGATGCTGTCGGCCACCATCGCGCCAGAGCCCTGGCCGCTGGAAGAGGCGCCACAAGCCTCTGTCGATATCCGGGTCGAGCAGTTGCTGGCGACCAATCGCAACACGCTGCGCCTGTCCGGGCAGTATTTCATCGGCGGCCAAGAGATTGAACCCGATATCGACGAGGAAATTCCCAAGGTGCCGCGCCGCACGATCCGCTCTCAGGCGGAGCTGTTCGATATCGAGGTGCCGATTATCAGCGATGCCCCCGGTGTTCTGGCAACGGCCCAATCAGACGCGCTGCGCATCCTTGCAGAGCGTGTGGCAAAGGATCTGGCCCGCTAGAGGCGCACCAAGAAACGGGCGCATCGGCCTGCGATTGCCGGTGGCGATTGTTCAGTTTTACTTCCCAAGCGGAATGGCCTAAACCCATCGCGAATTGGTTTGGGAGTATGCGTCAATGACGGCTCGGTTTTGGCTTTTTGGATGTGCGATTGTTTCGCTGGCCGCGTGTGATGATCTTCCGGGCGTCGGCAGTGCGCCCAAGGACGGATTCATGAAAGAGGTGCCCGAAGGGGTCGTGACCATCGCCGCGCCCCATCAGGATTTGACGGCCGTCAAGATCGATCCGACGGATGGGTGCTATGTCTACAGCCACGCAGGCCCGGTCGAGACCACATTGCTGCCGCTGTGCACCCGAGATGGCCGCCCAATCTGCACGCAGGCGGCGACGGCACCAACGGCACCTGCCCAGACCTGAAGCTCCCCAGACTTGATCTCAGGTTTAGACCTCGCTCTGGCCAAGACCTGCGCGATTGGGTCGTGAGCGGTTTGCCAAAGCGCCAGACTGCTGTTCGATCAGCCTTAGCTTTTCGCCGCGGACAGCGTTTCGGGCGGGTATAGAATCGCGGTGGACCCGGTTGCCACCTGATCGTACAGCCCGTTGATATGGGCCATGACCATCCGCACACAGCCAGAACTGGCCCGCCCGCCGATAGAGCGCGGATGCGGAGAGCCGTGGATGCGCAGATATGTGTCGCGGTTGCCCACATAAAGATACAGCGCGCGCGACCCCAGCGGGTTTGACGGCCCCGCGTTCATCCCATCCGCGAATTGTTCGTAGTTGGACGGGTCCCGCTTGATCATCGCGGGCGTCGGGGTCCATGTCGGCCATTTGGCCTTGCGCTTGATCGTATAGGTGCCGGGTTCATAGAGGTTGCCCTTGGCGATCGCAACGCCATAGCGCATCGCGGTTCCATCGGCACGGATGTGGTAGAGGTAGCGCGCGACTGCATCCACATGGATATCGCCCGGCGTCAGCCCCGGATTGGCCTCGACCACGCGGGGCAGGAACCGCGCGTTCAGTCCCCATGGGTTCGAGGTGGCGGGGTCGTAATTCGCCGGCGTGATCTGTGCGTCCCAAGCCGCCCATTTCGAGCTGTCAGAGGTTGGTCCGGCAAGGGCGGCGCCAGACTGGAGGCCCATAAACATGGGGGCCGAAAACATCGCGGCTCCCGAAATGATAAAATGACGCTTGGTAAGCATGGGTTCGCTTTCGTGTGCAGTATTACGACAGATGGGTGACGGGTGAGACTATAAATGCGATCCCCGCCAAAGGACGAGTCACATGGCTGTGTGAACGGGCAACCGGCGATTGTTCGCCGCCGAGATACAATTGCACAAAACAAACCCCGCGAAAACACCCGCTTTGCTGTCAATTTTAGCAGGATCGCGCAAAACCGAACGGCAAGCGGATCCTATTGCACAAATCTGGGCATGATCCATCGCTGCAGGGTCAGGATCAGGTCCGGGATCAGGATGATCAGCAGCAAGACCCCGACCATGGGCAGCAGGATGATCCCCACGTCGCGCAGGGCGTCAACCACCCGGATCTTGCCGATGGACGCCGCAATCAACAGGCACAGCCCATAGGGCGGCGTCACAAGGCCGAAGGACAGGCTGATCACGCCGATGATGGCAAAGTGGATCGGGTGCATGCCGACATGTTCGGTCACCGGAAACAGCACTGTGCCAAGGATGATGATGGCCGGGATGGCGTCGATGAACATGCCGATCAGTAAAAAGGCCAGCGCCACCATGATGCCGGTGCCGATGACTCCAAGCCCCATCAGGGCGATCTGGTCCACAAGGGCGGCGGGGATCTTGAAATAGGCCAGACACCAGCCAAAGGCAGAGGCGGTGCCGATACAGAACAGCGTGATCGAGGCAAAGCGCGCAGAATCGTAGAGGATACCGGGCAGCGCGGAGATCTTGACCGAACGGTAGACAAAGACGCCAAGGATCAGCGAATAGACCACGGCGACGACAGAGGCCTCTGTGGGTGTGAAAAAGCCGCCCACAATGCCGCCCACAATGATCAGGGGCGTCATCAGGGCCAGACCCGCGCCACCAGCCGCCGTCAGCAATTCGATCAGGGTCGAGCGCTGGTGCACCGGATAGCCCCGGCGTTTGGCGTAGATATAGACGGTGATCATCTGTGACGCGGCGATCAGGATGCCGGGCACAACGCCCGCCAGAAACAGCCCGCCAATAGAGACTGACATCAACCCGCCCCAGACCACCATCAGGATCGAGGGCGGAATGATCACGCCCATCACACTGGAACTGGCGGTGATGGCGACGGAGAAGGGCTTGTCATAGCCTTCCTTCTCCATCTGCGGGATCAGCAGCGATCCGATCCCGGCCGCATCTGCCGTCGAGCTGCCGGAAATCCCGGCAAACAGCATCGAGACGACGACGTTCACATGGCCAAGCCCTCCGGGCAAATGCCCCACCAACGCGCGCGCCAGCCGGATCAGCCGGTCCGTGATGCCAGAGGCATTCATCAGGTTCGCGGCCAGCAAAAAGAACGGCACGGCCAGCAGGATGAAGGCGTTATAGCTTTTGAACATTTCGCGCATCAGCAGCACGGGCGTCAGGCGGTCCTGAATAAAGAACACCGGCACCACGGCCAGACCCAGCGCAAAGGCGACGGGGACACGCAGGATCACAAGGACAGCGAAGGTCCCGAACAGGATCGCTGCAACTTCACCTGGCCCCATGACGGTCTCCTTTCAGGGTTTGAATTTCGTCCCACATCTTTTCCAGCGTAAACAGCGTCCATGTGGCCCCGGCAATGGGCCAGGCGATGTAGATCGACAGCATGGGCAGTCCGGAAATCTCTGACCTCTGGCGAGAGCCAAGAATCCCGAAATCATAGCCCCAGTAGAGGAAAGACAGAGCCATACAAAGGATCGCCACATGCACGAACATCCGAGAGGCGAACTCCACCGTCTTTGAGGAACTGCGCGGCAACACGTCCACATCGAAATGCGTGCCATCGCGCACCGCGATCATCGCGCCGATCAGAATGATCCAGACAAAGCAGAACCGCGCGATCTCTTCGGTCCAGATATAGCGGGGAATAAGGCCGGTATAGCGGCTTAGGATTTGCATCGAGACCGGGATGATCAGCAAGGTCATCAACACCGTCAGCACTATCTTTAGAAGGCGGTAATAGCCTTCCAGCACGATCCGCATGGCCCCTCACAATCCTGAAAATAGACCCGAACACAGAAATGCGGCCCGCCCAGATCCGGCGGGCCGCGTTTTGTCTGGCTTACTTGACGGC
>CALGTJ010000030.1 GCA_937901435.1 uncultured Rhodobacter sp.
AAAGGCCGACCATGCACTAACATTTAAACTGGACCACTCAATGGGGGCAGACCAATAGCCCGCGCCTTCAGCTTGATCGAGATGGTGCAGTTCTATGCGTTCGATCTCAAAGAGCACACCCGGAGTGACCGTTCCGCCGATGGCAGACTCTACCAGCGTCGCTTTGCCCGAGCTATCTTTCCCCAGTTTGCTGAAATTTAACTCAAAGTTTTGCGCCGTCGCCGTTCCGATTACACGCGCCGTGCTGCATCGCGCTTGTAAACGAGCGGGTAGCATGTTTGAGCCATACGCAAAATAAAGAAATCCCATATTTGTCCCCAAACTTCTGAGCTTATCTCATCTTATTTGACGAATTGGCGCCGCCCCAACACAAATTCGAGATTAAACATGTCCGGGTCACTCATTTCTCGTGATTTTCTGAGACAACCGAACGACCAAATCTATTCAATCTGATCTCGACACTGCGATCTTTCCTACAGGCATCGGCCGCTGTTCAGTGACTAACGTGGTCTATCAAGGCGTCGATGAATGCCTCGCAGGCTGATAGCTCATCGCGTGTGATGTACTCGTTGGCCTTGTGCGCACGTTCGATATCGCCGGGACCACAGACGACCGTGGGGATATCGCCGGTTGTACTGAATAGTCCGCCCTCGGTCCCGTAGGCGACCTTACTGTGATCATTCCGCCCTGCGAGCCGTTTCGCCAAACCGACGATCTCTTCAGTGGGATCGGTATCAAGACCCGGGTAAGAGGAAAACCACTCGAAACGGAACTCTGCGGCAGGACTGATCGCCTTCATGCGCGGCAGCAGCGTCGCTTCCGCAAAATGCTGCATGCGGGTGACCATAGTATCGACATCATCGCCCGGAAGAGCCCGAAATTCAAACTCGAAACTGCAATGCTCGGGCACGATATTGAGCGCCTCACCACCTTTAATCAGGCCGACGTGGGTGGTGGTGAAGGGAACGTCGAAAAGTAGATCATGCGCTCCGGTTTCCTCGATCTCGCGCCCCAGTCGACGCAATTCGACAAGAAACTCGGCCGCGTATTCAATCGCGTTGACGAAACTTGGGGCAAGTGATGAATGCCCCGGAGTTCCTGTCACCACGCCGCGAAGCGCGCGTTTGGCCTTGTGGCCAGTCACAACATGCATCGCCGTAGGCTCACCTACAAAACAGCCCTGCGGGCGGATGTCCCACTCGTTCAGCCGGTCGATGAGATCGCGCACGCCTATGCAGCCAACTTCTTCGTCATAGGAAAAGGCGATGTGCAGCGGTGCCTGCAAGGGCGCGGTCGCCATTTTGGGCGCCAGGGCGAGGCAGCACGCCAGAAAGCCCTTCATGTCAGATGTGCCGCGACCGAACAGTTTTCCGTCCTGCTCGATCAGCGTGAATGGTGCGGTTAACCAATCCTGTCGCTCTACAGGGACCACGTCGGTATGGCCCGACAAGATATAACCCGCACCGTCGGTCGGTCCAAAGCTGGCCAAAAGATTCGCTTTTTGACCAGTACTATCCTCGATTCGTTCAAGCCTTGCGCCCAAAGGGGCCAGCACGCTTTCGAGATAATCGACAAGCGTCAGGTTCGAACGATGGCTGACCGTGTCGAAACCAACAAGGGCGCGAAGATGCTCAACACTGGAGGCAGCTTTGTTCTGTGCCATGGCTGGTCCTTCTTAATTCACGAGGGGTGAGATTGTGCGACGGAAAAATTTCGCAACCTGACCAATGCCTTTGCTTTGCACATTTCACCAGATATTGAAATGCACACGTTATGATTGCCCTTGGCTTAGAGCGCGCATATCCGGGCGAGAAATAAAGCTTCCCTAACGTCGAGCAATGCGTCTAACCTGAAATCTGCATGGAAGGCTGGGGGCTTTTTGATCACCACCTGCCGGGCACATCAGGGCTGCAAATAGGGAGTACTATCAATGAGAAAATCGCTGTCTGTCGCGACTCTTGCCATGGGAATGGCTTTGGGCACAGCTGCATATGCTGAAGATATCACCATCGCGGTGGCATCCGAAGTCACGGCTATGGATCCGCACTATCATAACACCGGCAACAACAACCAGATTGTTGGCACCATATATGATCGCATGCTGCATCAAGACAGCAACCAACAGGTCGGGCCGGGTCTGGCCGTCGAGTGGGGGCCGATCGCCGACGATATGTGGGAATTCAAGCTGCGTGAGGGTGTGACCTTCCATGATGGCTCTGCATTCACGGCCGAAGACGTGGTGTTCAGCTACGAGCGCGTGCCAAACGTGCCCAACAGCCCCTCCTCTTTTGCCACCTACACATCAGGTATCGCAGAAATGATTGTTGTGGATGACTATACCATTCATTTCCGCACCAACGGCCCATATCCGCTGTTGCCCATCGATTTGTCGACCGTTCAGATTGTAAGTGCTGATAACCCGGATGCGACCACCGAAGACTACAACAGCGGTGTAGCCAGCATTGGTACCGGACCCTATAGGTTCGTCAGCTATACGCCCGGCGAAAGCATCGTCATTGAGGCCAACCCCGACTACTGGGGCGACGCACCACAATTCGACACAGTCACCTATCGTCCGATCAGTTCGGACGCGGCACGCGTCGCAGCTTTGCTTGCTGGTGATGTCGATGTGATCTCGGGTGTGCCAACGACGGATATCGCGACGCTGGAAGGCAACCCCGACATCGTACTAAGCCAGGGTGTGTCGAACCGGGTGATCTATCTTCATATCGACAGCAAGCGCGTGTATTCGCCCTTCGTGACCGACAATGACGGCAATCCGATGTTCAACCCGTTGCAGGATGTCCGCGTGCGCAAAGCCCTCTCCATGGCAATCGACCGCGACACCATCGTGGACGAAGTGATGGAAGGCATCGCCATTCCGGCTGGACAGGTGCTGCCTGATGGGTTCTTCGGTGTTTCAGAAAACATCGAAATCCCCGAGTACGATCCAGAAGGCGCAAAGGCATTGCTTGCCGAAGCAGGGTATCCTGATGGTTTCCGCCTGACGATCCATGGCCCGAATGACCGCTATATCAACGATGAGCAGATCGCGCAGGCTATCGCGCAGATGCTGACCCGTGTTGGCGTTCAAACCGAGGTCGAAACCATGCCGCGTTCTGTCTACTTCGGTCGTGCAACGGGTGATGAAAACGGTTCCGAGTTCTCGCTTATGCTCGTAGGCTGGGGATCTGGCACTGGAGAGGCATCCTCGCCGCTGCGCGCCTTGTTGCACACGCGCGATGACGACGCGGGTCTCGGTCGTACCAACCGCGGACGTTTCTCGAGTGCTCCGTTTGATGCGACTGTTCAGCTTGCTTTGAACACTGTTGACGATGAGTTGCGCCAGGCTCTGCTTGCGCGGGCAACAGAGATCGCGATGCGCGAAGTCGGTCTGATCCCGACGCACTTCCAGGTGAACACCTGGGGCACGCGCACTGGCCTGCGGTATGTTCCGCGGACCGATGAGTACACGCGTCCCACCAACGTGGTGATCGAGTAAACTCACTATTGATGGGCGGGGGCTTGGCAAAAAAGCCCCCGCCCATTCTTTGTCATTCGGCCACCGAACGCGCCGCGAAGGCGTTTCTAGGCGGCCATCCGGGACAGGTTGACGACCATGACGGTCTTTATCATTCGGCGACTGCTCCAGAGCCTGCTCGTAGTTGGAGTCATGACGGTTCTCGTGTTTGCGGGCGTATATGCGATTGGCAATCCAGTCGAAATCATGATTAGTCAGGATGCAACCGAGGCTGAACGCGCGGCTGCGATTGTGCGATTGGGTCTCGATAAAAGCCTGCCTGAACAATACCTGTCTTTCCTCAGCAACCTCTTGCAAGGCGATCTGGGACGCAGCTTTGTGTTCGGCGAACCTGCGTTGCAGCTTGTCTTGGACCGTTTCCCAGCAACGATGGAACTGGCGCTTTGCGCCATGATGATATCGATCTTTATCGGTGTACCACTGGGCCTTTACGCGGGTCTGCGTCCCGATGGCTTTGCGGGACGTTCGATCATGACCGGATCAATCTTCGGGTTCTCGTTGCCCAATTTCTGGCAGGGCCTAATGCTGATCATGGTCTTTGCAGTCATCCTGCAATGGCTTCCCGCCGGTGGTCGCGGTGAGCGCGGCGAGTTCCTCGGGATCGAAAGCAGCTTCTTTTCATGGGATGGCATTAGCCACCTGATATTGCCGGCAATCAATCTTGCCCTTTTCAAGACCAGCCTTGTGATCCGCCTGACTCGGGCCTCGGTCCGCGAAACGATCAATCTGGACTATGTAAAATTCGCCCGCGCCAAGGGCCTCAAGCCGCGACGGGTTATCGGCGTGCATGTTTTAAAAAACATTATGATCCCGCTCGTCACGATCATCGGTCTTGAGTTCGGGTCAGTGATTGCCTTTGCCGTTGTGACCGAGACAGTTTTCGCTTGGCCCGGCATGGGCAAGCTGATTATCGACAGCATCTTCCAACTCGACCGCCCGGTGATCGTCGCCTACCTGATCGTGATCGTGTGCTTGTTCATAACGATCAATCTGGTCGTGGATATCCTTTATGCCGTCCTGGACCCACGAGTCAGACTGTCGGATCAAAAAGCATGAGCAGCGTTGACACCAACTCCGCCGCAGAGCCGATCGCCGATACCAAGGCGGCAAAGCCGGTGCGTCCGGCCGTCAGGATCGCCAAGGATTTCGTCGAAAGCCCTCTTGCGGTCTTGGGGCTTGGGATCTTGCTAATCGTATTTGTTATCGCGATCTTCGCGCCTCTGATCGCCCCACAGAACCCCTACGACCTGTCAGAGATAAGGCTGGAAGACAGCCGCCAGCCCCCCGGATCACAGCGCACGACCGTCCCATGGGAGATTGACCTGGCTCTCGCGATAGACCCAACAATCGAAGGCAGAACCGAATTCGCGCTTGGAGCAGAGGCTCCAATAGAAAGTGCTACCCTTGTTTGGACTCCGGTCAGCGGCGAAGACGCCGTGGCGGTGAGTTTGACTTTCGTCCCATCATTGGATGGGCTGCCGCTGGAACCCCTGCGTCTTGATGATTTGCCACGTGGCGCCGAACTGGATGTGGGCGAGAAACACAATTTCCGATCCTTCTGGACGATGCAGCCCGCCGATCTTGAGCAATTCAAGGTGTCTTCCAGCCGAGGCCTGGACAAGCCTTTCGAGCTTGAACTGGCCATCAAGGCCACAGAGGGCGAAGCGATTATGACATACTGGCTCGGCACCGACGGCCAGGGTCGCGATATGCTGTCGGCCATTATGTACGGTCTGCGCACCAGCCTTGCAGTGGGCGTCATAAGTTGCTTTTTCGCGATGGTGATCGGCCTTAGTCTGGGCATGGTCGCCGCCTTTTTTGGTGGCAGGATCGAAACCGTCATTATGCGCATCGTCGATCTCCAACTCAGCTTTCCCACGATCCTTGTGGCGTTGATGCTGCTTGCGATCCTCGGCTCTGGCGTAGAGAAAGTTATGCTTGCTCTAATCATCGTCCAATGGGCGTATTTTGCGCGCACCGCGCGGTCCGTGGCATTGGTCGAGCGCAGCAAAGAATACGTCGAGGCGGCGCAATGTCTGGCCCTATCAAAGGCCCGTGTCATCTTTCGCCATTTGCTTCCAAATTGCCTGCCTCCGATCATCGTCGTGGCAACAGTACAGGTGGCGAATGCCATCGCGCTTGAGGCGACACTGTCGTTCCTTGGCATTGGCCTTCCGGTGACAGAGCCAAGTCTTGGCCTGCTCATTTCGAACGGCTTTGAGTTCATGCTGTCAGGACGGTACTGGATCAGTATGTATCCCGGATTGGCGCTTTTGGTGATGATCATCGCCATCAATCTGGTTGGTGATCGTCTGCGCGATGTATTGAACCCGAGGCTGCAAAGATGAGTTTGCTAAGCATTGAAAACCTGAAAACGCATTTCTTCACCAAGGCGGGGGTGGTCAAATCCGTGGATGGGGTTTCGTTCGAACTCGACCGCGGTGAAATCCTGGGCATTGTGGGGGAAAGCGGATCGGGGAAGTCTGTGACTGGCTTTTCAATCATGGGGCTGGTGGATCCGCCCGGGCGCATCGTCGAGGGGTCGATCCGCTTTGACGGGCAGGAACTTGTCGGGATGAAGGAACCCATTATGCGGGATCTGCGCGGGCGCCGGATCGCGATGATTTTTCAAGATCCAATGATGACCCTAAATCCCGTACTGCGGGTTGACACACAGATGATCGAAGCACTGCGTGCCCACGGCCCCTGGAGCGATGAAGATGCGCGGCAACGGTGCCGCGATGTTTTGGGACAGGTCGGAATTCCCAGCCCTGAAGAGCGCCTCAAAAGCTATCCGCACCAATTCTCTGGCGGTATGCGCCAACGCGTCGCCATCGCCATTGCGCTGTTGCACCAACCGGACCTGATTGTCGCGGACGAGCCCACAACGGCTCTCGATGTTACTATTCAGGCGCAGATATTATTCGAAATTCAAAAGTTGGTCGCGGAAAACAACACGGCTATGGTCTGGGTCACGCATGATCTGGCTGTGGTGGCTGGTCTGGCGGACCGGGTTGCCGTGATGTACGCAGGGCGCATTGTCGAAATGGGCACCACCGATCAGGTGGTGAACCGTCCGATGCACCCGTACACATCTGGCTTGATTGGATCATCACCGTCACGAAACGAGCGTGGATCACGCCTGACCCAGATCAGGGGAATGGCGCCCTTGCCCATGGACCTGCCAAAAGGATGCGCCTTCCACCCACGCTGTGACAATGTGAGCAAGGCCTGTGCAATCGCGCCTGAAGCCACCACGCCAGAGCCAGATCATCTGGTAAGATGTCACCACCCGCTTATTGCCGGGTTGGATCGGGGGACCGCAGCATGACGCTTCCGATAATTGAACTGGATGGGGTGTCCAAACGGTTCGTCAAAAAGCTGGATGTCGCCGAGAGATTTGCCCGACGCCTGGGGGCAAACGTTGAAGAACACACCGTCTATGCGGTGGATAGTGTCGATATGGCAATCAAACCTGGCGAAGTCGTCGGGCTCGTCGGCGAAAGCGGCTGCGGCAAGAGCACACTTGGCCGCTGTGTCGCAGGGGTCCACCAGCCTTCGGATGGCACAATTCGCTATCTCGGCAAAGATGTGACGACCCTTCGCGGCAAAGAAGCGCTGGAAAGCAGACTCAAGGTCCAGATGATCTTTCAGGATCCGATGAGCAGCCTTAACCCGCGCCTCAAAGTGGCCGAGATCATCAGCGAAGCGCCTTTGTATCATGGGCTTATAGATCGCAGCGAGGTTGACGAATACGTCGCGCAAACCATGCAGCGTGTGGGGCTTGATCCGTCCTATCACCAACGCTATCCGCACCAGTTTTCCGGCGGTCAGCGGCAGCGCATCGGCATTGCAAGGGCGCTTGCCGTTCAGCCGGATTTTATTGTGTGCGACGAAGCCGTCGCCGCTCTGGATGTGTCGATCCAGGCGCAGGTTTTGAACCTGTTCATGGATTTGCGCGAAGATCTGGGGCTGACCTATCTGTTCATCAGTCACGATCTGGGTGTGGTGGAACATCTCAGCGACCGCGTGATGATCATGTATCTCGGACGAATTGTCGAAACAGCACCAACCGATGATCTTTTCCGCGCCCCGAACCACCCCTATACGCAGGCTCTTTTGGCTGAAGCGCCGCGTTTGGAGACGGACAGACGGGTCTATGCGCCGATCAAGGGCGAGATCCCGTCTCCGCTCAATCCTCCGAAGGGCTGCCATTTCCATCCGCGGTGTCCACATGCAATGGACCGCTGCCGGATAGAAGTGCCTGCGCTGAAAGAGATCGCGCCGGGCCGCGTGAGTGCCTGCCATTTGAACGACGGGTGACGGGTGGATTTCTACGTTCCGACACGCGACGAGATCTTGGAAGCCGTCCAAGCGCAATCCGCACCACTTGTCTTCGACAGCCCCCACAGTGGCACATGGCACCCGCCTGACTTTGCATTCGTCTGCGACAAACAGCGGCTACGCAGGGCTGAGGACACTTATGTTGACGCGTTATGGGCTGCCGCACCGGCCGCTGGTTGCGGATACTTAAGAGCCTTCTTTCCGCGCAGTTATATAGATCCGAACCGCGCAGAGACCGACATCGACGAAACGCTCTTTGAAGCACCGTGGCCCGACCCGGTGGAACCGGGAAAGAAGTCCAAGGCGGGTATGGGGTTGATCCGCCGATTGTCGCTGCCGGACGAACCGATCTATGATCGCCAGTTGTCGATTGCCGAAGGTCAACACCGGATCCGGCACTATTATCAACCCTATCATGCAACACTGGAGCAGTTGATCGGTGCCGCATTTGCCAAGTGGGGAAGCGTTTGGCACATCAATTGCCATTCGATGAAAGAGCACGGCAACGCGATGAATATCGATGCAGGACGGCGACGTGCCGATTTTGTGCTAGGTGACCGCGAGGGAACGACCTGTGGTCCGGAGTTATTGCATACGGTGCGGTCGTTCCTGACCGACAAAGGTTACTCGGTGTCCTTGAATGATCCCTACAAGGGTCTGGAACTTGTCCGACGCCATGGTCGCCCGTCCGAGGGAAGACATTCGTTGCAGATCGAGATCAACCGGGCGCTTTTTCTCGACGAAGTGCCCGTAGAAAAGACCGGAAACTTTGCCCGCCTCCAGTCAGATCTAGCCGAACTGATTTGTGTTCTAGTCGAGGCGCAAACCGCCGAATCTGTCAACTAATCCAGCGTCCTAGTCGAACTGCAGTTGCCCCCGGGGTAAGCCGACGGCTTGGCATGATCAGAACACATCCATCATGCGGCGCGCGGATTTCCTTATCCCCGTCTTTACCGATCATTTCGCCTTTGGCCAACGTCTCAAGCCCTGTGAATTGCTGCGCAAACTCAAAACTCTCGGTTTCGACGGTGACTGGCTTCAAGACCTCAACAACCCTCTGTGTTGACGGCAAGGGACGCAAATGCGGTGCGGCCACATCGGCGTCGATCATGTCATGCAAAAGAAGCCAGCGATAAACACTGTCGATGGCGACCGGTCCTGCGTCGGCTTCCCAATGCTGCCCGCATTCGATCAGTACGGCCGTCTTGGCGCTGTCCGGATCACCAAACCCACCATAGTCCCTCAAACGACACCCGGCTGCGTGACCCGTATCTGCGACGATGATGTCCGGGGTCCCAAGTTCCTTTGACATCGCGACACTCTTGTCCAGCTGTCCCGCTACAATCACCGGCGCGGTCTTGTGTTGCATGGAATGTACGTCGAACAACAAATCAACCGTGTCGATCAATGGGCGGATTGCCCGAGCGCGCTCCAACTCGCGCGAGTGTCGGTCGCCATCGAGTGTTTCGCCATCCCAGACCCGGTTCATGTCCTCATCCAGAAACCGGCTCGCCATGGGGTCTTCAACGTCGAATGCCTGATAGGCGGCAATATTCGAGAAACCCAAGGTCAGCTTGCCGATCTTGGGTCTGATACCTGCCTTGAACAGATGCTCGAGTGCGATCACGCCACACACTTCGTTGCCGTGAACCAGCGCGTTGATCAGAACGTGAGGGCCCGAGACACCGCTGTCGAAACTTGTGTAATAGTCGACACCAGTATTTCCGCTTTTGTACGGCGTGATGTCAGGAAACGTCAGTTCGAGCGGATACTTGTTGGGGTCGGTGGCGCTCATGATGTCGCCTGTTTGACGATTGGCGGCTCGACACCTTCCGGCAACGGACAAACATAAGGGATTTTCTGCAGATAGGCGGAATGTGTCTCCTTGGCTTTTGCACGAAGCGATGGATCTTCGATTGCACGCTTCGCCGTCGCCGCCATGACCTTGGCCGCGTAGACCATTCCCTTGTGTGCCGCCGGCACCTTGCCCTGCGCCACCGTTTGCCACGTATGGAACGGGGTGCCCACCGCGCAGGTCGCAATGCGCGCCTGAACGGTTGGCACAGCCCAACTGACATCGCCCACATCCGTTGATCCGTCACCGCCCGCGCCCGGCAGATCGAGGGGAGCCACGAAATCGCAGAGCGCCAAACCTTCCTCGGGCGGCGGCATGCCGCAGCGCCGGAAGGAGACAGCAATGTCGTCTTCGGTCAGCGTCTTTTGGATCTCGCGCGCAAAGGCGCGGTCCTCATCGTCAAAGGGGATCGGACCGAGGCGGTCCAACTCAGCTTGCATGGCCTCTTCCAATGGCCGGTTGCCAATCAAATTTGAAACACCGGTGAACACGTTACTTTCCACGCGTGTTTCGGTCATCAGTGCGGCGCCTTCTGCGATCTTTTTCACCCGCTCAATCAGTGAGCGCAGACCGGGAAGATCTCTGGCACGCACCAATTGGCGCACCGTAGCGCGATGCTGGACCACATTCGGCGCAACGCCACCCGCATCAAGATAGGCATAATGCACCCGCGCGTCGTCCGGCATGTGTTCACGCATGTAATTAACGCCGATATTCATCAACTCGACCGCATCCAATGCACTGCGGCCAAGCTCAGGCGAAGCGGCGGCGTGAGACGCCTTTCCATGAAAGGTGAAATCAATGCGTGTGTTGGCCAGCGAATTCGCCCTGCTTACTGCCGTAAAAGTCGCCGGGTGCCAAGAAATGGCGACATCGACATCGTCAAAAAGACCCTCACGCACCATAAACGCCTTAGCGGCTCCGCCTTCTTCTGCAGGACAACCGTAGTAGCGCACACGCGCCTTGATACCGGACTCTTCCAGCCAGTCCTTAACGGCTATGGCGGCCAGCAAAGCTGCTGCCCCCAAAAGATTATGCCCACAGCCATGGCCATTCCCCCCATCTTCAAGCGGGCTCGGCTCGGCAATACCAGGCTCCTGACTGAGATAGGGCAGAGCATCGAATTCACCGAGGATCGCAACAACCGGGCCCTCATCACCAGCCTCGCCAAGCACCGCCGTCGGAATACCTGCCGCGTTCTCGGTTACGCGAAAGCCTTTTTCGGTCAGCATCGCCGTATGCTCAGCCACGGATCGATATTCGTTATAGAGAGTTTCCGGCATGTCGAAAACGCGGTCGGACAGTCCGATCAAATCACGCTTGTGGCGGTCGACATTGTCCCAGATCACGTCAGAATTCTGCATTGCCACTCTCCTGTTGGTCGGGTGTTTCTCGCAAAATTTCACATGACTTGCAGTCAATGGCAAGCAATCAAAAACGCTAAAGATCATCGCCAATCACGGGTGTGATTTGGCGTAAGGCCCCCGTTGTCGAGCGTTGCTTCGGATGGGTCGATGTTACATAGCACCGCCGCCACCGACGGTCATATCCATTGACGAAACCTCTCGCTGCAAGACTTTCTGCCGATGCCAGAAAAGCAGGTGGCTCACAGCCGTCGACTCGTCCGCTTTGTCCGCGATGCATACCTCCGAGGACGGAAATGCTGCAGGGTGCATGAATGGCCGCTCTTGGTATGCCGCGCCGCGGTAAGGTTAATCTTGGTGAATGTCGGCTCTGGGCCGTTCATGTTGGTCGGGGCGAGATCGTTTGGCAGGATCGCTGCGATGCGGCTAACGGCAGCAAGGAGCCCATATCGACTAAGGCTGTTCTGGTGCGAAGACTCTTACTGTCCATTGGGGTCCATGGAACCAAGCCGTTCGCACATAAAATCGTATTGTTGGAAGGCATGTGCTACCGTGTTCCGGCAGGGTATCCTGTCGAAAACAAGGGCGTAAAAATGGAAAAGATGAAGATCTGCGTCAATGTAAGACGAAGCGTTTCCATCATGGGATCGCTAATAGTTCTTTTCATCGCAACGTTAATACCGGCTTACGCTGATGAGTAG
>CALGTJ010000031.1 GCA_937901435.1 uncultured Rhodobacter sp.
CTGGGGCAGGTGCATCACTTTGTGAAATATAACAAAGGCAAGTCAGAGTATTCCGAAGAGCGTTATTCGACCGAGGCGCGGCGTCTGTACAAGGTGCTCAACACTCGGCTAGAGGGGCGTGACTATGTGGCAGGCGAGGCGCGTGGGATCTACACGATTGCGGATATGTCCATGTTCCCGTGGATCGCGCGGCATGACTGGCAAGATATGGACCTGAACGAATTCCCGAATGTGCGCGACTGGTACGTGCGGATTGCACAGCGTCCCGCGGTGCAAAAAGGCTATCATATCCCATCCAAAGCGACAGAAATCCCGATGCCCTGACAGCACCAATAAGGGGGCGGTCATTCTTCGCGCCCCCTTCCCCGTCATCTTGGTCCCAATACTCCGGGGGGTCTGGGGGGCTGGCCCCCCAGCGGATCGGATTTGCCCTGCAAATTCGAATGAACATGTGGCGCCACCTTTATGTGCACCACCATTCGGTCACCCTATTCTCCCAGTGCAATCCCTTCGCGGCGTGGATCGGCTCCACCGCTCAGACGGCCCCCAACCGAAATGGCATGTAGCCCAGAGTTCAACTCGCGCACACTTACCTTGAACCCCAGATCGCTCAGCGGCTGTTCAAGCGCGGTCATGTCGGTGTCGGCTTCGATGTCATAGGTGCCAAAGCGGTTTACCATATGCGGCATCGACACGGCCTGTTGCACATCCATGCCCCAATCCACGTATGCGATGATCGCCTGTGCCACATAGCCGATAATCCGACTGCCCCCGGGGCTGCCGATGACCAGATCCGGTGCGCCGTCTTTCATCACGATTGTGGGGGCCATAGAGGACCGTGGCCGTTTGCCCGGCTCGATCCGGTTGGCGATGGGCACGCCGCCCGAATGACTGGCAAAGGAAAAGTCGGTCAACTCGTTGTTCAACAGAAAGCCCCGCACAAACAAACGAGAGCCAAAGCCGTTTTCAATCGTGGTCGTCATCGACAGGGCATTGCCGTAGCTGTCCACAATCGAGAAATGGCTGGTCGAGGGAAATTCGATGCTGACGTCATCGGCCAAAAGCATGGCGTGATCCCACTCCGGCTCTCCGGCGGCGACCTCTGCCAGCGCGATGTCGCTGCTTAGCAAAGCCGCGCGCGCCTCCAGATAGGCGGGGGCGGTCAGGCCCTTGGTGGGCATGGGCACATAATCACTATCGGCCATGTAGCGGCCCCGGTCTGCAAAGGCGAGGCGCGAGGCGTCCCCGATCAGCCGCCAGGCCTCTGGATCATTGGGGGACATGTCGCCCAGTTCAAAGTGGTCCATCATCCCCAGAATCTGTCCGACCGTCAGGGCCCCGGACGAGGGCGGACCCATCCCGCAGACTTCATAGGCGCGGTAGGGCACACAGACGGGTTCGCGCTCGATCACCTTGTAGATCGCCATATCGGTCATGGACAGATGGCCGGGGTTGCCCTTGGCCTCGCGCACGGTGGCGACGATATCCTCTGCGACGGGCCCACTGTAAAAGCCGTCGGTCCCTTGTTGCGCAATCAGGTGCAGGGTCTCGGCATAGTCAGGGTTTTGCGTGATATCGCCCGCGCTCAAGGCGATGCCGCCGGGAAAGAAATAGTCTGCAGTAGGGGCAAAGCGTTGCAAGCGGTCAAAGTCATTGGCAATCGCGCCCGCCATCCGGGGCGAGACGACAAAGCCCTGTTCTGCGAGGGTGATCGCGGGTTCAAGCAGCCCGGCCCAGTCGGCATTGCCCCAGCGGCGATGTGCCTCTGCCATCAGCATCGGTGTGCCGGGGGTGCCAACAGACAACCCGCCCACGACTGCGTCCCAGAATTTCAAACGCTCGCCGTTGTCATCCAGAAACGCCTTGGGTGTGACGTCAAGCGGCGCGGTCTCTCGTCCGTCCAGCGTTGTCAGCGCCCCTGTGGCGGCGTCATACCAGACCAAAAACGCGCCCCCGCCGAGGCCAGAGGATTGTGGTTCTACAAGGCCCAGCACCGCCTGCACCGCGACCATGGCATCTGCTGCGGTGCCGCCTGTGCGCAAGACCTCTGCCCCGGCCTCTGCGGCCAGCGGGTTTGCGGCGGCGATCATCCAGTTTTGCGCGGACACAGGGCGACCCGCCTCTTTCGCGGCAATCGACGCCTGCGCGGTCTCACTCAGCCCGCCAAAGGCAGCAGGGCCTGTGCTGCCCTCTGGCGCAATCGCATCCGTGGCCTGCTGGGCGAAAGCGGCGGTGGTTGTCAAAAGGGTGGCCAAAGAAAGGGCGCGTATGACGGACATGTAATCGCTCCGGTTGGGGTGGGTCGGGGCAAGGATGGCACATCGCCCCCGAAACGCAAGAGCCACGCTTCAACCTCTGGTGGCAACGCGGACCAAGCTGCAATTTGCATTTTCAGGATGAGGGGCGCATTCTAACCTCATGCGGGTGTCATTGTGTGAAGGAGAGTGAAAGTGAAGATCTCATTACGGCTATTGACCTTGATGTTCCTGTTTGTCGCAAACATGGCCTTTGCGGATGCCAAATATGTCTACTCGCCCGGAGATGGGTATCTGAACCTGCGCACTGGCCCGTCGACTCAGTTCGATATCGTCAAACCCATGTATAACGGCCAGCGGGTCTGGGTGATTTCATGGTCCGGAAACTGGCGGCAGGTGCGCCATGAAAGCGGGACGGTCGGCTGGGCCTATTCGTCTTATCTTGTGGACTTTCCCGTCAGCGGGGGCGGTGTGTTTTACATCAACTCGCCCGGTGACGGCTATCTCAACCTGCGGGCTGGCCCAACGTCGAATTCTGGCATCATCCGTCAGATGTGGCATGGATCAACGGTGAATGTCGTCGGCAGCTCTGGTCAGTGGCTGTCGGTGGTGCATCAGTCCGGCGCGCGTGGCTGGGCGTTTCACCGGTATTTGTCCAGCACGTCGCCCCCGGCCTATAATCCTGCGACCCTGCGCAACGATTGTTCTGGCATTGATAACAGTGTGACCGGTTGGTACATCCGCGCCTATAAATGTGGGGATACATCGATTTCAGAGTATCCCAGATGTCTGGCCCGTTGGAAGCAGAAGCTGTGCGAGACCAACATGGACCCGGCCAGATTTATTGACATGCTGGTGAACGAGAGAGGCTGACATAGCGGTTTGGGCACAGCGTTTTTGGGCATTTCGCGCGAATTCGATGTGACGCGGGGCCAGACCTGCGTGCAGGTCAGGTCATCGCGGCGGTACAGTCAAACTGACGCGGGGTGCGAGGTTGGGCCTGTTACTGCGACCAATGTTGGGCCCTAAGTTTGGATGCGCTTTTGGCAGGGCTTTGGCAGGGCGTTGAACCGGGCTTTGGGCTGGCCTTGCCTGCGACATCCCGTCGATCCTTAACGATAGACGCGATTCACTCTTGGCGAGGCGCGACATTGGCATCATATACCGCGGGTGTTTTCGCGCCCGTTCATCTCTCTTTGGCACCACCTTCGCTATGTGCCTCTGCTTTCTGCGCTGACCTTTTCTAGGTGGCGCGGGTTCGATGCGCGTGGGCGCGCGTTGGGACGGCTTATCGGCAGTGTGACGCGCTGGTATCCGATCTCTCGCATGCGGCTGGACCGCGAATTGCGTCATGTGTTTCCCGATATGCCCCGGCCTGAGAGGGTCGAGATGTGTCGCAGGATGGGGTCGAAAATGGGGCGGACCTTGTTCGAGGTCTACCATTGCGCCGAATTTCAAAGTCTTCAGGATAATTTTACGGTCTCTGGCCCCGGTCTTGCCGCGCTGGAAGAGGCCCATGCGCAGGGGCGTGGAGCGATCATCGTCTCTGGTCATTTCGGCCAGTGGGAGGCGATCCGCGCCGTGATGCGCGCGCGGGGCATGGAAACGGGCGCAGTCTATCGCCCGCAAACCAACCGTCACTACCAGCGTCGTCTGTTGGCGGGGATCGAGGCCGGGGGCAAACCCATTCTGGCGACAGGGCCGATCGGGACCAAGGCGCTGGTGCAGCATGTGCGCAATGGCGGCTTTATCGCGATCCTGCTGGATGTGAATGTCAAAGACGGAGCGATGCTGCCGTTTCTGGGTCACGAGGCCCCGACGTCTTTGACGGCGGCGCGGCTGGCGTTGAAATACAATCTGCCGATGGTGCCCGCCTATGGCACACGCATCGGGGAAACCGGAACAATTGCCGTCGATTTCGAAGAGGCGATCCCGCATAGCGACGCCGAGACAATGACACAGACCTTCAACGACAGCCTGTCAGCGCGCATTCTGGACAAGCCGGATCAATGGTACTGGATGCTGCGCCGCTGGCATGGGCGCAGCTAAAGCACCTAGCAACTGCCCGGATAGCTGGCCAGCAGCACCATATCCAGACACATCGAAAAATGCGCCAGATTTGAACAGTCGAGGTTTTTGGCGGCAAAGGCGGTGATCGTGGCCGCCAAGGCCTCTGGCGTCAGGAAAGGATCAAGGCAGTAGCCCAGATGTGACGAAATCGGGAAATATTGATCGTCGATCAGACCCATCGCGCCAATCGCCCCCTCCAACATCGCCGCGCATTGCGCGCCGCCCGATCTGTCACCGTTGGTCAGGGCCTTGCAAGAGGTCAAAAACGCGGGCGTCGAGGTGTCCGCCACAGCCGCAGTGGTCATCAATGCGCAAACGAGCAGGGTCGTCGGAATGGTCTTCATTTTATATCCTCTTTTTTGGAAAACCCGAGGTCTGCCAAAACTAGCCGCCGTCCATGATCTCTAGAAAGCTATCTATCCGGGCTTGGTATTTATTGTATACCGAGCTCACCCCAACACCCGAAATTTGTCGTGATTGACGACCCTGAAA
>CALGTJ010000032.1 GCA_937901435.1 uncultured Rhodobacter sp.
TCGATGCCCTTCTGGATCAGATCCTGCACTTTGGTGAACTGAACCTCGGACACCAGAGGGCCGATGTGACGCCCCGCCTCTGCGGCGGCATTGACAGAGGTCGCCTCTGCCGCGGCCTTGGCCTGCTCGACCGCCTCGGCGTAGCGCGGGCGTTCCACCAGCATCCGGGTCGGCGCATTGCAGGACTGTCCGGTGTTGTTGAAACAGCGGATGATGCCCTGCTTGACCGCCTTGGGATCGGCATCGGCAAAGACGATATTCGCGCCCTTCCCGCCCAGTTCCAGCGCGACCCGCTTGACCGTTTCCGCCCCCGCAATGGTGATCGCGCGCCCTGCCCGTGTCGAGCCGGTAAAGCTGACCATATCCACGTCCTTATGCGCCGACAACTGGCTGCCCACGCCCGGACCGTCACCGTGCAACATATTGTAAACGCCCGCAGGCACGCCCGCCTCGTGCAGGATCTCGCTGAACAGAACCGCCGACAGGGGCGATTGTTCGGACGGTTTGAGCACCATGGTACAGCCCGCCGCCAGCGCCGGGATCACCTTGAGCGCGATCTGGTTCATCGGCCAGTTCCACGGCGTGATCAGTGCGCAAACGCCAATTGGCTCATGGATGATATGCGTGTCCTCGTCGCCGGGACGCAGGGCAGTTTCGAACTCATAGTCTTTCAGCGCGTCGATAAAGCCTGCAATATGGTGGTATCCTGCCCCGGATTGCTGGGTCTTGGACATATCAATCGGCGCGCCCATCTCTGTGCTGATCGCCGCGCCCATCTCGTCAGAGCGACGTTTGTAGACCTCGAGAATGGACTGCAACAGATCCAGCCGCTCTGCCTTGGACGACAGACGCCACTTTGGAAACGCCGCCTTTGCCGCCGCGACAGCCGCATCGGTGTCGGCCTTGCCGCCAAGATAGATCGCGTCCACGGCCTCTTCGGTCGAGGGGTCGATCACGTCAAATGCGTGCCCCTCCAGAGGGGCGACCCATGCGCCGTTGATATAGTAATTACCTGCATTTTGCATCGGGTTGGCCTTTCTGTTCTGTGTTGCCTTACATGTCTTCATCATGGCGCAGAGGTGCAAGGGGCATTTTCAGATTTCTCTGGCAGACCCCTGCAAGAGGGCCGGTCTAAAGCCGCTCTGCCAATTCCTGCGCCACTTCCAGCGCGCCCTCGACAAAGCCACCAAACATGGCCCCCATCTCGGTCGAGCCCAGATGCAGCCGCCCCGACCACAGGTCTGTCAGCGCCTTGGGTCGCCCATAGGCGGGATGCGTGCGGGGCGAAATCCGATCCAACGGCGTAGCGATCTGCGGGGTCTGCGCCCAGTCCTGTATAACGATCTCTAGCGGGTGCGCCATCGCAGGGCCAAACAGCGCGCCAAGCTGGTCTTTGGCAAGCGCAAGGATCTCATCGGCATGAGCGGCGCGCAGATCGGGCGGCACACCGACAAAGCCGAACAGCGCATAGGGGCCGCCCGCGTGAGGCGAGGCATCGTGGATCTCGACCATCGGGCCGGACTGGCTACTGGCGTCACCGCTAAAGCCCGCCTCGCGCCAATGAGGGCGATCATAGACCGCAATGATCTTGGCGTGCCCGGCCATCCACGTCGGAATAGCGGTCAGCGTCGCGAGGGTCTGCGCGGGCAAGGCTGGCGTAAAGGCGACGCTCTGTGCCAGCACCCGCGGTGGAATCGCCAGTACCACTTGTCTGGCGGAAATCTCTGTGCCCACTGCTGTGGCGGTAACACCATCTTCGGACCGGGCCAGCCCGCTAAGCGGCGTTATAAGCGCGATTTTTTCCGCCGGAAGCTGCGCGGCCAGCGCCTCTGTAACTGCGCCCAAGCCTCCAGCAAGACGATAAGAGCCCTGCATAGAGGACATGCCACGATCCGCAAACACCGCGCCGGATTGGTCTTGAAACATCAAGCGCCCCGTGGCGTGTTGCTCGAACACCGTCAGGTCAAACCGCCGGGCCATCGCCAGACTGCGCGGCTGGCCTGGCCAGATCCACGCAGGACCCAGATCAAACGCGCCGCCGCCGATCTGACGCGTCAGGATGCGCCCGCCAAGGCGGTCCTGCGCCTCGATCAGATGCCAGTCGCGCCCTGCCCTTTCCAGATGATCGGCCAGGGCCAGCCCGGCAAGCCCACCGCCGACGATCAGGATATCTGTGTCCACCGACCCTTAAACCGGGGGCTTTGCAGGGCAATAATCCGCAAGCTGCGTCGCAAAGGGAATGCCGTTTTCCAGCAGATCCGTCGGCACGTCTGCCACCAGCAAACCCGGCCCCGTGCCCTTCATCGCCAGCGGATAGCCATCCGGCCCGGCAATCACGCTACAGCCCACATAATCCAGATCACCCTCGGAACCGCATAGATTAGCATAGGCAATCGTCACGGCATTTTCCATGGCGCGACAGGGCACCTGGATCACGTTTACATTCAGGAAAGGCATCATATTGGCCGTGGGAACAAGGATCACCTCGGCCCCGGCACGGGTCAGAACGCGCATATGTTCAGGGAATTCAACGTCATAACAGATAAGCAGACCAAAGCGCGTGCCGCGATAGTCAAATGTCACATGCTGATCGCCGGGGGTGAACAGCGCGGCCTCGCGCGGCCCGTAAAGCTGCACCTTGCGAAAGCTTGCCAGCATCTCGCCCTTGGCCCCGATTGCATAGGCCGAATTATAGATCGCGCTTTCAGTGTATTCGGGTAGCCCGATGGTCAGGGCGACGCCGTGAGTTTGGCATAAGGCGCGCAGCCGGGGCAGCACCGCGTCCCAGCCCTCGGGCATTGTCGCCGTGACCGCGTTATAGCCGGGCAAGAACAGCTCTGGCATCACCAGCATCTGCACGCCTGTCTCAGCGGCCCCGGCAAGGGCCGCCTCGATCACTGCAAAGCCCGCCGGGATGTCCCCGGCAGGCGATGGTGCTTGGTACAATCCGATCCGCATCAGCTGCGCAGACGGGTCCAGATTTGGTCATAGACCTCTTGCGTGGCCTGATCACAGACCGCGATAAAGGCCCCCGCACCCGCACCCTCACGCGGGTTGTTCTCTGGCGAACTGGCCAACTCGGCATCGGTGAACGCGCCCGCCCCTGTCACGCCAGCGGCGTATTGGGCGTAGTTGGTCACAGCGGCGATGTTTTCAGGCTCCAGCAAGAAATCCATAAAGGCCAGAGCGTTGGCGCGGTTTGGCGCATTTTTCAGCAAGACCACATTGTCCATCCACACCACATAGCCCTCGTCCGGGTAGGCGTATTCGATGTTCGCGCCTTCAGCGCGCGCCTTGGCAGAAAAACCGTTATAAATCATTCCCGCCGAGGCATCGCCCGAGACCAGCACATCCTTGGCTGTGTCAGAGCCGAACGAGGCCCATTTCTCTTTCGCACTTTGCAACAGGGCGTCCAGCGCCTTAAGCTGCTCGCGGTCGGTCGAACACTGCGGGATGCCCAGATGCAGCGAGGCCAGTGCCATCACTTCGCCCTGACTGTCCAGCACGTTGATCTTGCCCGCCAATTCCGCAGGGGGTTCAAACAGGATGCTGGTCGAGTTGATATCGCCCGCATAATCATCCCGGTTCACCGAAAAGCTGGTCGAGCCCCACTGATAGGGGATCGAATGCTTGCGCCCCATGTCAAAGGCCACATCGACCCATTGCTGTTCGATATTGCCAAAGTTTTTCAATTCGCCCTCGGCGACGGTGTCCAGCAGGCCCTCGCCCGCCATGATCTGCACCATGTAATCACCGGGCACCGCGACATCATAAGACCCCAAAGTCCCCGCCTTCAGCGAGGCCAGCAGCGCCTCGTTGCTGTCGTAGGTGTCGATGGTGACGTCGATGCCGGTCTCTGCCTCGAATTTCGCGACCAGTTCGGCCGGGATATATTCAAACCAGTGATAGACCGACAGCTTGCCCTCTGCGGCGGCCATTGTGGCGATCATGCTCAGCGCGGTGGCGCCCATGAGTGTCTTGAAAGTCATCGTCGTGGTTTCCTCTGGTTATTGCGGGGGTTGATGGGTCTCGCCACGCTTGCCGATAAAATAGGACAAGGTGACAAGAGCGATGGAAAACAACAAAAGCAAGGTCGAAAGCGCCATGATATTGGGCTTTATCCCCTGTTTGACCGATCCGAAGATCGCCGTGGGCAGGGTTTCGACGCCTGCGCCCTTGATGAAATTGGTGATGATGAAATCATCCAGCGAGATGATGAAGGCCAGCAGAAACCCCGACAGGATTCCCGGCCCCATGATCGGCATCAGCACATGGCGAAACGTCTGCCAGCGGTTGGCGTAAAGGTCTTGCGCGGCCTCTTCATAGCTGGCTTCGATCCCCTGAAGGCGCGCCGAGATCGGCAAATAGGCGAAGGGGATGCAAAACACGATGTGAGCCGTCAGGATCGACAGAGTGCCCAGTTTGAATCCGATGGTCGAGAAAAAGATCAGCGTGGCCACGGCCGTCACAATCTCTGGCACCATGATCGGCAGCGAGATCAGCGCAAAAGACGCCGATTTGCCCTTGAACCGCCCGCCCCGGATCATCCCGATCGAGGCCGCCGTTGCGATCACCGTCGCCACGCTGGCCGCCATCACCGCGATGCTCAGCGAATTCCATGCCGCCAGCTTGAACTTCTCGCTTTCCGGCCCGGTGAACACATCGCCGTACCAGCGCAGCGACACCCCGCCCCAATTGGTGATCGAGGGGCTGTCGTTGAAACTGTAGACCATCACCACGATCAGCGGCGCATAAAGGATGAACAGGCACAGGCAGGTCAGCGCGAAAAACCCGCGATAATACTTGATGTCAAAG
>CALGTJ010000033.1 GCA_937901435.1 uncultured Rhodobacter sp.
GTCGGTTGATTTCGCCACGGGTGAACAGAAGATCCGCAATTTCAACATCAACTTTGGCCCGCAGCACCCTGCGGCCCACGGCGTGTTGCGTCTGGTGCTGGAATTGGACGGCGAGATTGTGGAACGCTGTGACCCCCATATCGGGCTGTTGCATCGTGGCACCGAAAAGCTGATGGAAAGCCGGACGTATCTGCAAAACCTGCCCTATTTCGACCGTCTCGACTATGTGGCGCCGATGAATCAAGAACACGCGTGGTGTCTGGCGATTGAAAAGCTGACTGGCACCGTCGTGCCGCGCCGCGCCTCGCTGATCCGCGTGTTGTTTTGCGAAATTGGCCGTATTCTTAACCACATCCTGAACGTCACGACCCAGGCGATGGACGTGGGGGCGCTGACGCCGCCGCTCTGGGGTTTTGAAGAGCGTGAAAAACTGATGGTGTTCTACGAGCGGGCCTGCGGCGCACGTCTGCACGCCGCCTATTTCCGCCCCGGTGGCGTCCATCAGGACCTGCCGACAGAGCTGATTGACGATATGGAAGCCTGGGCAGAGCAGTTTCCCAAGATGATCGACGACATCGACGGGTTGCTGACGGAAAACCGTATCTTCAAGCAGCGCAATGCCGATATCGGCGTGATCACCGAACAGGATATCCTTGACTGGGGCTTTTCTGGCGTAATGGTGCGTGGTTCTGGCCTTGCGTGGGATCTGCGCCGTGCGGAACCCTATGAGTGCTATGATGAATTTGAATTTGGTATTCCGGTGGGCAAGAATGGCGACTGCTATGATCGCTATCTATGCCGGATGCAGGAGATGCGCGAAAGCCTGTCGATCATCAAGCAGGCGCTCAAGAAAATCCGCGAATGCCCCGGCGAAGTGATGGCACGCGGCAAAATGACCCCACCGACCCGTGGTGAGATGAAGACCTCGATGGAGGCGCTGATCCACCACTTCAAACTTTACACCGAAGGCTTTCACGTGCCCGAGGGCGAGGTGTATGCTGCGGTAGAGGCGCCCAAGGGCGAGTTTGGCGTTTATCTCGTGGCGGACGGGACAAACAAACCTTATCGCTCCAAGATCCGTGCGCCGGGGTTTTTGCACCTGCAAGCGATGGACTACATTGCAACGGGCCATCAACTGGCGGATGTTGCGGCGATTATCGGGACGATGGATGTGGTGTTTGGCGAGATCGACAGGTGAGGTTTCGGCACCGTGCAGAGGACCGGACTTGAGATTTGCCCCGTCTTGGTTGCGATGTCAGGGTGGCGTTCGCGTGTAGGAGAGTGGTCGTGCGACATAGCTTAGCGGGTGTTTTGAGCGCTATGATTTGCTCTGCGGCTTTTGCGCAGGGCACCCCGGTGTTTGACGAAACGGTCGGGTTTCAGGTGACCGGCCTGTCCCTTGAGGGGCAAGCGATGGTTTCAAATGGCGGTCATTCCTTTGTCTGCGCGCTTGCGCCGGGCGAGGGCAGGGTGCTGCTTGACGGATGCGTGCCCGTGCTGTCGCCCGCCCAGCACGCCACGATAGAGGCGAACGCCGCGATGGCCGCGCGCATCACCGGTCTTGAGGCAGAGCTTGCGGCAGCGATGGAACAGGCGACCGGCCTGCAGGTCGCATTGACCACCGCGCAGGCGATGACCGAACGTCTGCGCCAAGAGGCAGAAACGCGTGACATCGCGATTGCCGCAGACGCGGTTGCATGGTCCGGGCGTTTGTCAGAACTCGAGGCGGAGCTGGACCAGGCACGCTATATGGCGAACTTGCGGGCTTTGGTGATCGACCTAGAGGTGATGTCGGTGAATGTCGCCCTGCGCGCGCCGGATCAGGGCGTGATCTTGATGCGCGAGGGGATGCAACTGGCCGCTGACACGTTCAGCGATGGCTGTGTGCTGACGGAAGAAATATTTGGCGCCAATGCCCTAGAGTTTCAGAGACTGGTTCAAGGCCAGTGGCTGATGACATTGGGTGTGCGGGACGAAGTGATCAAGCTGATGATCAGCAACGACGAGCCAAAGATTTATGCCGAAGAGATGGCACGCTACCGGGCGGCTCTGAACGAGGCACGGACTGCCGGCGATGGGCCGACCTATGACAAGGGGATGGCAGCGCTTGGGATTGCCTCAAATGCGCTTAAGAAGTTGGACGACGCGACCGAGGCTGCTGTTCTTGACGTTTTGGAACCACAACCGGATGGATCTCTGCGGATCAAATCAATCCCGTGCCGTCGGTCCTGAGGCTATAACAATCGTTGCGGGCCGGATCGGTTCCGGGCCGCGTGACTATTCTCGCGGGTTGTGCTGAGGGGCGACAGTCTTTAAAGGGCACCCTAACTCTTCCCAGACTATGACATGGGGCCATTTTATGCTGCGTCGTCTACACCCGATCCAACCTGACACATTCGCTTTCACGCCCGCCAATCAGGCTTGGGCCGAGGCGCAAATGACGAAATTCCCCGAAGGTCGGCAGGCCAGCGCCATCATTCCGTTGTTGTGGCGCGCGCAAGAGCAAGAGGGCTGGCTTAGTCGCCCGGCGATCGAATATGTCTGTGATTTACTGGGCTTGGCCCATATTCGCGGACTGGAAGTGGCGACATTCTACTTTATGTTTCAGCTGCAACCTGTCGGCAGCGTTGCCCATGTGCAGGTGTGCGGGACCACGTCCTGCATGATCTGCGGGGCAGAGGATCTGATCGGTCTGTGCCGCGAGAAAATTGCAGCCAAGCCGCATCAGTTGTCTGAAGACGGTAAATTCAGCTGGGAAGAGGTCGAATGCCTTGGGGCCTGCGCGAACGCGCCCATGGCGCAAATTGGCAAGGATTACTACGAAGATCTGACGACCGAGCGGCTGGGCGAGATCCTTGATGAAATGGCTGCGGGCGGTGTCCCTGTTCCGGGACCGCAAAACGGGCGGTATGCGTCAGAGCCGAAATCCGGGCTGACCAGCCTTGAAGGCTACGAAGAGAGCGGTCACACGAAATACAATGCCTCTGTGCAGCTTGCGGTGGATCTGGGCGATACGATCAAGCGCATTGATGGCACCGAAGTGCCGCTGGTGACGCCGTGGCTTGGTGTGACCGAAAAGGCTTCCCCCCCGGCGGATACTGCGACAACAGAGGTGCCCCCCGAGGTCAAGGAAGATCTGAGCGCAACGGTTGAATCCTACGGTGCGAACCCCGTTGAGGTGAAGGACGGCGGGGCCGAAGTGGTCACGCCAGAGGCAAAACCGACCGGATCTGCCGGTTCCGAGGGCCAGGGATCGTCAGAAACGGTCGAAGATCCGGTGGTAGACGGCAAAAAACCGGAAACCCTTGCAGAGGCACGCGGCGGCAAGCCGGATGATCTTAAGATGATCAAAGGTATTGGGCCCAAGCTGGAAAAACTGTTGCATTCCATGGGTTTCTACCATTTCGATCAGGTTGCCGCATGGACCAGCGAAGAATTGGCGTGGGTAGATGACAATCTTGAAGGCTTCAAAGGGCGGGCCACACGTGACACTTGGGTCGCGCAGGCAAAGTTGCTGGCATCAGGACAGGACACAGAGTTCTCAAAACGCGCTAAATACTGATGCCACAGGGCGCAATCGTGCGACATGGGGAGACAGTAACGATGAATGAACCACAAAACCAAGCACCGTTTTTCGGGGCGGCTGCACTTTCTGGCTTGGCCGGACTTATATCCTTTGTTGGCTTTATGGTGGTGGGCGGATTTGCCTTTTCGCCTGCGGTCTTTTTGGCTGCGCTGATTGCGGCTGTCGTCTTTATCGTGATGCTCTGGGCGGGGTCCGGCGGGGCCCATAATGGTCCCACCCTATTGACGCCACGTGATGTTAACGGTGTTGCGCCTGTTGTGGGCGGCGCGGGTGCGGATACGACATTCGCCGCGCCCGAGGCCAGCCAAGCCAAAACAGACGCTGAGGTGGCAGCAGAGACGGAAACGGCAGAGACACGGGCGGCAGATGCGAAGGCAGAGGCCGAGGCGGCCGCCGCAAAGCTTGCATCAGAGGCAAAAGCCGCTGAGGCCGAAGCAGAGTCAAAAGCGATGGCCGTTGCCGCCGCCGCAGGATCGGGAAGCGAGGACTATGATGGTGACGGCGAGGAAGAGGGGGCGGACGAGGGCACCAAACCCGAGATGCTGTCACAGGCGCGCGATGGCGGGCCGGATAACCTGAAAGAAATCAAGGGTGTTGGCCCCGCGATGGAAAATCTTTTGCATTCTTTAGGTGTTTTTCACTTTGATCAGGTAGCGGCTTGGAACAAGGATGAACTCGCTTGGGTTGATGCCAATCTCAAGGGCTTCGAAGGCCGTGCCAGCAGAGACAATTGGGTCGAACAGGCCCAGATACTTGCGGCGGGCGGCGAGACCGAGTTCTCCAAGCGCGTCGACGAAGGTGACGTATATTGAGGATCGAATGACGAACGCGTCCGATCAAGAAAAATCACTTGCGCGACAGGCTCGTCTTGTCGCGCTTGTCATTGCGGGCACGATGATCTTATGGATGGCTGCGCAATGGATCGGGCGGGAAATCGGGCTGCAGGATCGGTTTGTGTTTCTTTTCGATATGCTTGCTTTGGGTTCGTTTTTCTGGGCCTTTATTGTGACGTTTCAAATCTGGCGGAAACGCCGGGACAATCAGGGGTAGCCTATGCTTAGCGACAGCGACCGTATCTTTACTAACCTTTACGGGATGCATGACCGCACCCTTGCTGGCGCAAAACAGCGTGGGCATTGGGACGGTACCGGCGATCTTGTCAAAAAAGGTCGAGACTGGATCGTTGACACCATGAAGGCCAGTGGGCTGCGTGGGCGCGGTGGCGCGGGCTTTCCGACGGGTCTGAAATGGTCCTTCATGCCCAAGGAAAGCGACGGACGCCCCAGCTATCTTGTTGTGAACGCAGACGAA
>CALGTJ010000034.1 GCA_937901435.1 uncultured Rhodobacter sp.
ACCAAACCCTCGCCTGAGACGCACACTCTCAAAATGGGGGGTGAGTAATTACGGCTGGTGGAACATCAATTCAGGCGCTTGCGCAACCGTTATCGGCGGCGACCTGAAAACGCGTTATATCTATTACCGTGCCGAAATCGACGGCGGCCCTTTCAACGGTCAGGGCTATTATTTCTGCACAACACCCTCGCAATATACGATCTGGGGCGACGGTAACTGTAACGAAAGAGGGTATGCCCGCGAGGCGTTTTCGCAAATCGACACAGGCGAAAACTATACGAAGTACACCCTTAATCTGGTGCCATAAGCAACCCGTCATAGCTGCGCCGTCCAGCCGCAGCTATGACGCGTCCCGGCTAGCTATAGCGTTCAGGCCCGTCCCATTGCGCGGTGGTATAGCGGTCGCCATGTGCCCAGCCGACAGGCAGGATCGCCTCGATAGCCGCCAGATCCCCGGACGTCAGAGCGCGCTGCGTGCCTTCCAGCAACTCTTTGAAATGGCTGACAGAACGGGTTCCGGGAATGGTGATTACATGCTCTCCCTGCGCCAGCACCCAAGCGATTGCCAGACCCGCCGTCGAGATCCCCATATCCGCCGCCAGTGCGCGCAGCTTATCCGTGGCCGCGATATTGGCCGCGTAATTGGGCGGCAAAAAGCGCGGGTTATTGGCCAGAAACCCGATGCTTTGCGCCGCCTCAAAGCTGTGGGGAGCGTCCGTCAGCAAAGACCGCCCAATCGGCGAAAACGCCACCAGCGCCGTGCCCAGTTCCGCGCAGGTCTGCACCAGACCCAGTTCAGGCGCGCGGGTGGACAGCGAATATTCCGACTGCACCGCCGCGACGGGATGCAAGGAATGGGCGCGCCGCAGGCTGCTGGGCGCGATTTCGGAATAACCGATGGATTTCACCTTGCCCGCCTGCACAAACCCCGCCAGCGTGCCTGTGACCTCTTCGATCGGAATGCTCTGGTCGCGGCGATGCACATACAGCAGATCCACCGCATCGACGCCCATCTTGGCCAGACTTGCGTCCAGTTCCGCCTCTAGGTGTTGGGGCGAATTGTCAAACACACGGGTGCCATCGGCAAGGCGCGAGATCCCGGCCTTGGTGGCAATGTGAAACTGATCCCGCGCGCCCGGATTGGCCTTTAGGAACGTGCCGATGGCGCGTTCCGATTTTCCCATGCCATAGACATTTGCCGTGTCGATATGGGTCACCCCGACCTCGATGGCGGCGTGCAGGATGGCATGGCTGGCGGCCTCATCCGTGGCGCCGTAAAAATCTGAAAAGGACATCGCGCCGATGCCCAGAGGAAAGACTTTGGGTTGTCCCTTGCCAAGTGCACGCAGTTCCATCTTTACGATCCTTTATCTGTGGAGGTTACGCCCCCGTCAGCGCGACCTTGCAAAACTTATCGTAGAACGGGCGGTGATGGTCCAGCATATCGCGCAATTGCGGAGCGTTACGGGCCGCTTTTTCAAACCGCTCTGTCTGTTGTGCGTGATCCTGTTCCGTCATCGGGCGGATCCCACGCGAGTCCATGACGGACCCATGCCAACCCGCAACCTGCTGCCAGTCCTCGGGCGTCTCATCAGACCATGTAAAGGCCTGCGGCCGGTCCTCTAGCCCAACGGCCTTCCAGTAGGCAGACAGCACCCCAACCGGGTCCGCCCGCACGTCTTCAGAGCGCGACACCACCGGGTTCGCCCCCCGCGCGCACAGCGCCTCATACATTTGCCACTGGGCCTCTAACCCAATCTCGATGCAGCTAAGATCCGGGTCGAGTTTATGATACGAGGCAATCGAGGCCTCTGGATCACGCACCAGAAAGGCGTGAGTGATCTGGTCACAAAAGGCATCTTGCATCAGATGCGGCATCACATAATAGCTCATATCCTTCAGAAACACAGGCCCGCGCGCAGCCCGCTCCAACAGCATGGCCCGCACCTCTGCATAGCTGACGGGATGGCCCGGTTCGGGGTCAAACATCGGGATCCGCCGATTTTGGCGGTGGATATAATAGTCGTACATAAAAGGCTCGTGCACGCAGTCCAGATCACCGCGCTCGCGCATCACCCGCTCTGTTGCTGTCGACATCGACCGCGGATGCGCCCAAAGCGCGTGTATCGGGTGGTATTGCGTCATCATTGCCTCCTGTCTGCTTCGCGGGGCGCGGGTCTGTTTGGAACGCCCTCACTTGGCGTCAGCCATCATAGACCGCCTGCACCACGTCAATCGCCGCCGCCACTGCCGCCTCGATATCCATGTGCGAGGTGTCCAGCATCACGGCATCTTCGGCCGCTTTCAAGGGGGCGGTTTGGCGCCCCGTGTCACGCGCATCGCGCGCCTGCACATCTGCCAGCACGTCCTCTCGGGTGATCGTCGGGTCCGTAAGCACCAGTTCCAGAAAGCGCCGCTCTGCGCGGACCCGGTCCGAGGCGCTAACGAAAAGCTTTACCTCCGCCTGCGGGCAGATCACCGTTCCGATGTCGCGCCCGTCCAGAACCGCGCCACCGTCCCGGCGCGCAAACTCTTGCTGGAACGCCACCAAGGCCGCGCGCACCTCTGGAATCGCTGCCGCCTTGCTGGCCGCCTGCGCCACCTCGCCACTGCGCAGGTCATCACGCTGCAAATCCTCTGGTGTCAGCGCAAGAGCTGCGGCCTCTGGCTCTGCCCCGTTCAACACATGCCACCCCACGGCGCGGTACAACACACCCGTGTCCATATGCGCAAAGCCAAAATGCGCAGCGACCGCCTTGGAGATCGTTCCCTTGCCCGCCGCCGCAGGCCCGTCGATGGCGACTGTGAACGCTGTCACGGGCTCACCTGTTGTCTCGGGTCACGCTGGCACCAAGCCCTGCCATCAGCCCCTCGAAGATCGGGAAAGACGTGGCAATCGGCCCGCCGTCGTCAATGCTCACAGGTTTTACCGACCCCATCCCAAGGCACATAAAGGACATGGCGATCCGGTGATCCAGATGGGTCGCCGCCGTCCCGCCACCGGGCACACCACCCGGCCCCATACCGTGAACGATCAGCGTGTCATCGTCTTCATCAATGGTGACACCATTGGCCTCCAGCCCGCGCGCCATGGCATCGATCCGGTCGCTTTCCTTGACCCGCAACTCGTGGATGCCGCCCATCACCGTCTTGCCGCTGGCAAAAGCCGCCACCACCGATAGGATCGGATATTCGTCAATCATCGAGGGCGCGCGCTCTGGCGGGACCACGATGCCCGTCATATCGGGCGAATATTTCGCGCGCAGATCGGCCACGGGTTCGCCCCCCTCTTCGCGCGGGTTCTCGAACACCAGATCCGCGCCCATTTCCTGCAACGTGGTGAACAGCCCGGCGCGGGTCGGGTTCAGGCCGATATTGGGCACCAGCACGTCAGAGCCCTCGACAATCAGCGCCGCACAGACCGGAAAAGCGGCAGAACTTGGATCGCGCGGCACGACAATGGTTTGCGGCTGCAATTCGGGCTGGCCGGTCAGAGTGATCACCCGGCCCTCGTCGGTGTCCTCAACCTGAACCTCTGCACCAAAGCCGCGCAGCATCCGTTCCGTGTGATCGCGCGTCGCTTCTTTCTCGATCACCACGGTCTGGCCCATTACGTTCAGCCCGGCCAGCAGAACCGCAGATTTCACCTGCGCCGAGGCCATGGGCAGGGTGTAGCGCACCGGCACTGGCTCGGACGCGCCGACGATAGTCATAGGCAAACGACCACCTTCGCGCCCATAGGCACGCGCGCCAAACAGCGAGACCGGATCGGTAATCCGCCCCATCGGACGCCCGCGCAAAGAAGCATCTCCGGTGAAGGTCGCCGTGATCGGCGTCGTCGCCATCGCGCCCATGATCAGCCGCACGCCAGTGCCCGCATTGCCGCAGTTGATCACATCGTCAGGCTCGGCAAAGCCGCCACCGCCAACGCCATACACCGACCAGTTGCCCGCGCCCAATTCGGTGACCTCGGCCCCAAAGGCGCGCATGGCCGCAGCCGTGTCCAGCACGTCCTGCCCTTCCAGAAGGCCGGATATCTTCGTCTCGCCCACCGCCATCGCGCCCAGGATCAGCGAGCGGTGCGAGATCGATTTGTCCCCCGGCACATCCGCCACGCCCTTGAGCGGGCCAAGACGACGGGATGTCATCGGAATCGGGTCACCATGTGCGGACATGTCAGCTCCTAAAATTTGATCGCTGCAAGGGTTAGCGAAGCCGCCCCCAAGCGTCCACAGGTTACCGACGCCGAAAGGTCAGATAATGCGGCGGACGCCCTTCGCGCAGGGCTTTTTGTTCATAGCGGGTCGAGATCCAGTCGTCCCAAGGGGTGCGCCAATCGACAGCCCGTTCTGCCAGCCAGTCAAAGCCCGCCTTGGGGACCTCTTCCAGCGTTTGGCGCACGTAATCGGCGATATCAGTGGCCACGCGAAACTCTGCGCCGGGTTTCATCACCCGTGCGAGCGGGTCCAGATGCTCTGGTGTGACGAAACGGCGGCGGTGGTGGCGTTTCTTGGGCCACGGGTCGGGATAAAGCAAAAAGGCCTTGTCGACCGAGGCATCGAGCAAAACATCAAACAGATTGCGCACGTCATTGGGATAGATGCGCGCGTTACCATGGTCGGCCTCTGTCGCTTTGGTCAGAAACATCGCAACACCGTTCATGAACGGCTCGCAGCCCAAAAGGGCCACTCCGGGGTTGGATTTCGCCTGATGCAGCAGATGCTCACCTCCGCCAAAGCCAATCTCCAACCAGAACGGTCTGTCGCCATAGACCTGCTTGAGGTCCAAAGGATCGCGGTCCGGGTTGTCCTCCCAACTGATCCCGGCCTGAGTCCAGCGGCCAAGGTCCTGATCCAGCGCAAGCTTCTGGCTTTCTCGCAGAGTCTTGCCGTGGAACCGGCCATAAAAGTTGCGCCAAGGCGCACCAGAGGGATGATGTGTGGGGTTATCGTCGGTCATGGCCCCGGCTTTTGGGCAAGTGCCGCGCTGGGGTCAAGGTCTCCCAAGAGGAAATCCCGATTAACCCGGTTCAACAGGCCGCTCTTGCCCGGCAAATCCATCCTATTGACCAGAAACAGACTTTGAAGGCTTTCAGACAATCGCTTTTCATCTTGGCAAAAGTACTCCGGGGGTGTGGG
>CALGTJ010000035.1 GCA_937901435.1 uncultured Rhodobacter sp.
CCAGTCATCAAGATGATGACTTTACGTTCTAAACCTAAAAAGCTTTACCATCCACGTGGTAGGCTTGAGGGCCATCACGTTCAAACTCAAAACTGAGAGAGCAAAGCTGTCATTCGCTTCTGAAAACGTAGAAGTCTGCTATGCGGGTCTTTGCCGTAGTAAACTGAGTTTTGCACCAGTGTCCGAAGGCTACTCCTGTCTTAGCCCCCAGAACTGTACCATTATTTTTCGACTGTCGACTCGGCCATTTGTGTTAGGCCCCTCCATTTTAGACTTGTAGTAATGTCGATCTCTCGTAATTATTCAAATGTATAATTACTGACTGGAAAGAAAAAGAATGCCCGGAAGCACCCAGAAATTCAGGCGCGAGCCCGCTGAACAGCGCAAGGACGACCTGATTCAAGCGACGCTTTCGCTGATCGCCGAACAGGGCGTTCGGGCGGCAACTGTGCGAGCCATCGCGAAACGGGCAGACGTCACTCAGGGTCTAATTCGGCACTATTTTTCGACCAAGCATGATCTGATTTTAGCGGCCTACAGGACTCACATGGGCCGCATGACCCAGCTGACCTCGGCTTCGACCGACCGTGCCGATTCGACTGCCAAAGAGCACCTCGCGGCCTTTGTGGTAGCTTCCCTGAAGCCACCGGTGGTCGATCCAAGCTCTGTCACCGTTTGGGCGAGTTTTCTGAACGAGATTCGTGAAGACGAGCACATGCGCAAAATGCACGAACAGACATATTACGAGTTTCGCGACCAGCTTGAGAGCCTGATCCAGGAGACCCTGGGCGAAGCGGGTATTTCGGTTGAGCCCTGGACACTCCGACGCATGTCGATCGCCAGCAACGCGGTGATCGATGGTTTGTGGTTGGAGGGTGGCGCTTTGCCCACTGCGTTTGCACCCGGTGAACTGCCGGCGATTGGCCTGAATTCCGTGGGTGCGATCATCGGATTGGAATTGAAAAACACAGCAGGTTCTTCATGAAAAACACAGCAATAACCAAGCGCCTATCCGGTCTGGGTGGCGCCAAGTGGGAAGTCTATCTGAAGGCCAAGGACCTTATTGCCCAGGGCCGGGACATCATCGAGATGACGATTGGCGAGCCGGATGTGCCAACGCCCGAGGTTCTGGTGGACGCGGCGACGTGCGCCATGCGTCAGGGTCGCACGACCTATGCCAGCGGCCGAGGGGAGCCAGGGCTGTTAGCCGCGTTGGCTGAACGCTACACGCGCAGTTCGGGACGTGACATCACCTCGGATCAGATCCTGTGCTTTCCGGGTACGCAAACGGCGTTGTTTACCGTTCTCATGGGTGTGGCAGAGACTGGTGATGAGGTTCTTGTCGGGGATCCGATGTACGCGACCTATGAAGGCGTGATCCGAGCAACCGGCGCAGATATCGTGCCGGTTCCGCTGAAACCCGAGAACGGATTCCGCATCAGAGCGCAGGATATCGCAGAACGGATCACACCGAAAACGACCGCGATTCTGCTGACCAGCCCGCACAACCCGACCGGGGCGATTCTGACGGCTTCCGATATAGATACAATTGGACAACTGGCCCGCGAGCACGATCTTTGGATCATTTCCGACGAAGTCTATGAAGAGCTGTTATTCAACGCCTCGGACTTCACCTCTCCCCTGTCGCGCCCAGACCTTGCAGACCGGGTGATCGTGGTTTCCTCGATTTCCAAGTCCCATGCTGCGCCGGGCTTTCGCAGCGGCTGGTGCGTCGGGCCATCAGCTTTTGTCGAAGAGCTGCTGCCGCTGTCGGAGACAATACTGTTCGGCAACCAGCCTTTCATTGCCGACATGACCGAAAAGGCGCTGCGCGATGGTTCCACGGTGGCGGAGGGAATGCGCCAACGCTTTTCCGTGCGCGCGGTGCTGCTGCACCAGCGCCTGTCCAGCGAGACGCGCCTTGTCGTGCATCAGCCCAAAGCCGGCATGTTCGCAATGGTCAACGTGTCTTCAACCGGCATGGATGGCAACGCCTATGCCATGAGCCTGCTTGAACATGGTGGTGTCGCTGTCATGCCCGGCGTCTCGTTCGGCACCACGATTGATGATTGGGTCCGCATCGCGCTGACGGTCGATGACAGCCAATTCCAGGCGGCCTGCGACCGCATCATCCAACATTCCAAACAATTGATGAGGGAGAGCACATGAGCAGCATTGGAGAGGAGCTTGTCTTCCAACTCGCCAAGCGGGGCGTCGACACTGTCTTTGGCATTCCCGGCGTTCACACTATCGAGCTTTATCGTGGACTTGCGGCATCTGGCATCCGTCACGTCAACCCCCGTCACGAACAGGGGGCGGGCTTCATGGCGGATGGCTATGCCCGCGCCTCGGGCCGCCCCGGTGTCGCTTTTGTCATTACCGGCCCGGGCCTGACCAATACCTTGACCGCCATGGGGCAGGCGCGCGCCGATTCCGTGCCGATGCTGGTTGTCTCGGGCGTAAACACCTTGCCCAGCCTCGGCAAAGGCTTGGGGCACCTGCATGAATTGCCCGACCAGCAAGCCCTGGTCGGTTTGGTCGCGCTGCGTTCGGACCGCGTGGAAACGTCGGCTGACCTGCTGCCGGCGCTTGATCGGGCTTTTCAGGCCTGTTCGTCGGGACGCCCGGGCCCGGCCCATATCGAGGTCCCCCTGGACGTCGCCGGCAACACATTCGATCAACCGGACAAAACAGACGCATCTCCGCCCCGGCCGCAACCGGACGAACGCAAGATCGCCCGCGCGGTTGAAATGCTGCAAACGTCGCAAAGGCCTGTCATCCTTGCCGGTGGTGGCATCCGCCGGTCGCCCGAACAGGTTCGCGACCTTGCCGAAAAGCTGGACGCCCCCGTCGTTCAAACCGTCAACGCGCGTGGGCTGATGCATGGTCACCCTCTTGGAGTTCCGGCAAGCCCCAGCCTTCAGGCTGTCCGCGACCTGATCGGCGCGGCCGATGTGGTGCTGGCCGTGGGGACTGAATTCGGCCCGACCGATTATGACATGTACGCAACCGGTACGATGCCGCGAATGCGCAATCTCATCCGCATCGACATCAGCGAAGACCAGCTTTCCCGCCATCCGAGCGAACTGGCGATCCAAGGTGACGCGGACGGTGTGCTGAACCAGTTGAATGCGGCAATCCAACCGAGCCTGAACGATGGCACCGGCACCGACTGCGCGGATCAAGCCCGGCAACAGGCGTTCGATGAAATCGGCCCGCAGATGCAGGCACAAACGCTTCTGCTGAATGCGCTGCGTGACGTCGTTCCGGAGGCGATCATGGTCGGGGATTCCGCACAACCCATTTATGCCGGGAACCTCTATTATGATCACGACCGCCCCGGCGGTTGGTTCAATGCCGCAACCGGTTTCGGTGCCTTGGGCTATGGCATTCCCGCAGCCATCGGAGCCGCCCTGGCCGAACCTGATGCTCCGGTGATCTGCATTACCGGCGATGGCGGCGCGCAGTTCAGCCTTCCCGAATTGATGGTGGCAAAAGACGAGGAACTTCCCATCGTTTTCCTCGTCTGGAACAACCACGGCTATCAGGAGATCGAAACATCCATGCAAGCTGCCGGTGTGACCGTGCTCGGATGCGACCCCACACCGCCGGATTTCAAGGCTATCGCGGCTTCCTGCGCCATCCCTTTCTGCGCCTGCGTGTCAGAAGCGGATGCTCTCGTGGCCGCTCTGAAAACCGTCACTGACACCCCCGGCCCGGTGATGATTGAAATCCAGGCCCCCAATTATGCCCAATCCGGTTGACAGGACCCTCCGCATGACCAACAACTCCTCTTTCGAATTCTTCCGCGCCATCACGCGCTGCCCTGCCGCCAGTATCGTGGACGGTTTGCGGGCTAAGGATACGGGCGCACCGGATCTGAAGCAGATGCTTGCCGACCACGCCCATTATGTCGCCACGCTGAAGCGGACAGGGGCCGAGGTTATCGAATTGCCGCCACTGGAGGAATACCCTGACGGCGTGTTTGTCGAGGACACAGCGCTTTGCCTGCCGCAGGGCGCGGTACTGATGCGCCCGAGCGCAGCTTCGCGCCTGGGCGAAGTGGATGAAATGGCGCCGACCCTGCATCAGGTCTATGATGATGTCCGCCGCATCGAAGGCCCCGGCCATATCGAGGGCGGCGATATCCTAGTGACCGGCCGCGAGATCCTGGTGGGCCGGTCGGCACGTACCGATGCGGAAGGGGTTTCGGAATTGGACGCCATCGTCTCGGAGTGGGGCCACAGCCTGCGCGAGGTTTTCACGCCTTCAGGGGTATTGCACTTCAAAACCGACTGCTCGCTCCTGGACGGTGAAACCATCCTGGCCACCAAACGGCTCGAAACATCCGGCTGCTTCGAAGGCTATCGCGTCCTCAATACCGCCGACGGCGAGGAAGCGGCGGCCAACGCCATTCGCTTCAACCAGCTCGTTCTTATGCCCGCTGGCTTCCCCCGAACCGCGGACATGCTCGACCAGAACGGATTTGCGGTGGTCGAGATCAACAACACCGAGTGTGCCAAACTGGACGGTGGCATGTCCTGCCTGTCACTGCGCTTTTAAGTTCCCCGATGGCTGTTTTCGACGCCTTTAGAGCAGCCATTCATAAAGAGTGCAGCATTGGGTTACTGTGGGCTCATAGCAGTCATTCGCCGCAATGCGATTAAATGTCCGCTTTGCGTATAGAGAGCCATGTGCACGGTAAATCTTGATGCATAACCCAAAATAGCCTCCACCCTTTCTTCGGTGGAGGTTTTTTAAGCTTTGCGTCGGGTATGGTGCGCCTGAGTACAAAGAGTTTGCGCTGTCTCGCTGTGTATTTAGTAAAATTGAAACCTCAAGTAAAAGTGCTGCAGCTATCCACCTTTCCACCCTAGCCCAGTATAGCTGTGCTTTTAGATCGATCATTACTCACCCTCGGGTGATTATATGCACCCTAAGAAATACATTCGAGCGTGTTTGAGCGTGTAAAACACCCACACAGGCACCCGTAAGGCCTGATAGTGCAGTATACGTGAATATCATGCGGGTGCTTTGTGTATTTACTACGGGTGCCTCTGGTCGTGAGGCACCCCCTAAACCAAGCAGATACGAAAAGTTCACTGTATCGCCGTATCACTGTATCACGGGGGT
>CALGTJ010000036.1 GCA_937901435.1 uncultured Rhodobacter sp.
GTTATATAGCTTTTTGGTTTTGATCTCCAAGTTTGCCAATTCTTGGTGAATTTTTTAAGCAAGTACTGTAAAACGCAATTGATATTGGGCTGCGCATTTTTCTGAGGCTTTTTATGTGGACTACCCTAGCTGATCCATAATTTTGTTGCATTTCTCGCATTTGATGTGATCACTGAAGTGAATGTTTCATCATTCGCCAACAGAACAATGCAAATGACGCAAATGACGCAAATAACACTCCCCTCTCACGCCTCGGTTGTTGTCATTGGTGGTGGCATTATGGGCTCATCTACGCTGTACCATCTGGCAAAAATGGGGGTGGGTGATGCGATCCTGCTAGAGCGAAATCAGCTGACTTCAGGGACCACTTGGCACTCGGCGGCACAGGTTCGCGCGCTCAGGCATTCGCAAAACCTCACACGGATGATCCAGTATTCGGTCGATCTTTACTCCCAACTTGAAACAGAGACAGGCCAAAACGTTGGCTGGATTCAGAAAGGGTCGCTGTCCATAGCGACCACCCCCGACCGGCTGATCCATGTGAAGCGACAGGAGGCTCTGGCTCATGCCTATGGGATCGAGGCGCAATCAATAAGTGCGGGCGCGGCCAAGGAAATCTGGCCATTGATGAATGCCGAGGACGTGCTGGGTGCGGTCTGGTCACCTAATGACGGGCGGGTCAGTCCCTCGGATGTCTGTGCCGCGCTGGTTAAGGCCGCAAGGGGGCTGGGGGCCAAGTTGTTCGAGAAAACTGGTGTGACAGGCATCCTGACTGAGAACGGCCGGATCAAGGGCGTTGAGACCACGCAAGGCACAGTGATGTGTGAGGCGATCGCGCTTTGCACTGGGCTTTGGTCGCGCGAAGTTGGTGCAATGGCGGGGGCCGAGGTGCCGGTGCTGGCCTGCGAACATTTCTATCTTCTGACCAAGCCGATCGATGGTATCACTGGTAACATGCCAACGCTTTCCGACCATGATAGCCAGCTCTACATCCGCGACGACAGTGGTGGGCTTTTGGTCGGGTGTTTCGAGCCGATGGGCAAGCCGATTGCCCCCGGCATACTGGACGAGACATTCGAATTTGGTCTGTTGCCCGAGGATTGGGATCACTTCGAACCGATGATGATGAACGCGCTGCACCGGCTGCCCCCGCTGGAAACGGCCGAAGTCAAAATGCTGCTGAACGGTCCAGAGAGTTTCACCCCCGATGGCACGTTCATGCTTGGAGAGACCGCTGAAACCAAGGGGCTTTTTCTTGGGTGTGGCATGAACTCGGTCGGAATTGCATCTGGTGGTGGCGCAGGCATGAACCTGGCCCATTGCATCGTACACGGCCATACGGCTTACGACCTGTCTGAGGCTGGCGCCAAGCGCTTTGCGCCGGTGTTCAACAGCGTTGATCACTTGATGGCCCGTGCGCCGGAGATACTTGGGACGCATTACGATATCGCATATCCGGGTAAACAGCTTCTCTCTGCCCGGAATCTGCGAGCCCTGCCACTGGAAAAGGAACACAAGGCGGCGCGCGCGCATATGGGGCAGTTCTTCGGCTGGGAGCGACCCCTCTATTTCGGCAAAATAACCGGGCCTGCCATGACCTTCGGTCGGCCTGACTGGTTTGAGAATGTTCGTGCCGAAGTCATGGCTGCCCACGAAAGCGCCGCGATATTCGACGTCTCGCCTTTCGGCAAGATCGAGGTTGAAGGCCCAGATGCTGAGGCCTTCCTGCTCAAAACCTGTGCGGGGTACATGGGAAATGCACCAGGCTCGGTGATCTACACAGCCATGCTGAATGAGCGTGGAACCTTTGAAAGTGACCTGACCGCTCAGCGTATCGGCGAAACCCATTACCGTCTGTTTGTCGGAACAAATGCGATCAAACGCGACCTCGCATGGCTGCGGCGCCATGCGGACGGGTTTGACGTGACCCTAACGGACAGTACAGAAAAATTTGCAGTGCTGGGTCTGATGGGTCCGAAGGCGGCGCAGATCGTCTCGGAATGCGGTGCGCCTGAGCTTAACGAGCTGGGCTATTTCAAGGTTGGTCCAGCCCATATCGGGGGTAAACATGTGCGGGCTGCGCGGATGTCCTATGTCGGGGAAGCAGGTTGGGAAATCACTTGCCTTTCGGAAAACGCCCCTGCGATTTACGCTAATTTAACGGCAGCGGGTGCGCGTCCGGCGGGCATGTTTGCTCAGACCTCGATGCGGATCGAAAAGGGCTTCTGCGCCATCGGCCACGAACTCGACAGCGATGTTAGCCCAATCGAAACTGGGCTGGACTTTGCTACCCGCAAATCCGGCGGTTTCATCGGCTTCGAAGGCATGCAGAAACGCCGTGCTAATGGGGCGGTCAACCACATTGTGTCCCTTTTGCTGGATAATGAAAATGCGGTCCCCTTGGGGCATGAGCCGATCTATATGGACGGTCAGATTGTTGGTCAGACCTCCTCTTGTGCTTTTGGCTTTCGGGTGGGAAAACCTATCGCGCTGGGACATGTGAATGTACCAATTCACGATTCTTTACAGGTGCAGGTGGATATCG
>CALGTJ010000037.1 GCA_937901435.1 uncultured Rhodobacter sp.
CAAAGAGGGGAAAGTAATGGGTTATGTCCGCGTGCCTTTTTCCAGAAATGACTCGGCATATGGTTTCATTGCGTCGCCGATCACAGTGATCGCGAATGGCGACGGCCCGACGGCGCTTCTGCTCGCAGGAACTCAAGGCGATGAGTTCGAGGGGCAGATTGCACTTTCAAACCTTGCCCGTGAGATTGAGCCTGACCAGATAAATGGGCGCATCATCATTTTTCCGATGGCGAATACGCCGGCTGCGCAGGCCGGTGTTCGCAATTCGCCTATCGACGGGCTGAACCTGAACCGGATATTTCCAGGAGACGTGCGAGGGCGAACTACCTCGATGCTTGCAAATTACATTGAGCGTGCACTGATGCCGGAGTCAGAGATCGTTGTCGACCTGCACAGCGGGGGCAACTCTTTGGAGTATCTTCCGTGCGCTTCATACGTTGAACATCGTAACGCCGACGAAAGTACCCGCCGATTGGCGCTGGCAGTCGCCTTCGGCGCTTCGACTGTTCTCGCCATGAAAGCCTATGAAGATCGGAGCACTTCAGGCGCGGCGCGCCGCGCTGGAGCAGTTCGTATCTCAGCTGAAATCGGTGGTGGTGGCCGTGTCTCCAAGACGTCTGTCGATATGGCTTACAAAGGTGTTCGTAATGTCTTGGACTGGGCGGGCATCCTTCCGTTCCGGGATAGCCAACGTGCTGATCCCTCGACGAAGGAGGTCGAGGCGGACCGTGACTATCACTATGCTTTGCACGATGGATTGTTTGAACCGTGGGTCAGTTTGGGCGATCACGTCAAAGCAGGTCAGATCGCCGGTTTGATCCACGACGTAGAAACACCTGGAGCCGATCCTCAAAAAGTGTATCTCGCTGCGGACGGGATGGTGGTCTGCCTGCGATCCCTGAGCATGACCAAAAGGGGCGATTGTGTCCTACATTTGGCACAGAACCCCAGCGATATCCTTCTGAAAAATCTGGAAAAAGCGAAGGCCTCCACATGGCTGAAAGACAGCTACAAAAAGAACAGTCTGTCAAGGTCGCGACGACCCGGGGCCTCAAAGGGAAATAGAAATGCGCCCTGAAACTCGCGAACAGTTCAGTATCGCCGTCTTTGCTCTGCCCGCGGCTTTGTTCATGGTTGTAATGATGGCCGTACCGCTAGGGTCAGTTGTTTGGCAGAGCCTTTCCGATGAGACCGGATTTTCTCTTGCTGCTTATGTCAAAATGGCCCAGTCAAACCTATTCATTCGCGTGACCCGCACCACGCTGGAAATCGCCTTGGGAGCCACATTGGTGGCGTTTATTCTCGGATATCCAATCGCCTATTTTCTGTCGAAACAGCCCCCAAGGCGCCAGACAGTCTGGTTGATCGTGATCTTGATCCCGTTCTGGACCAGCTCTCTGGTCAAGAGTTTCGCTTTCGTTGTCATGCTAGGTCATGCGGGCATTTTGAACGCCTGGCTCGGCGAGTTTGGGTTGGGTCCCTACAAGATGCTGTTCAACAGGATTGGTGTTATGGTTGGTATGAGCCATTTTTTGGTGCCATTCATGGTCTTTCCAATCTTGACTAATTTAAGGAGCCAGCCACCGGAATTGGCAAAGGCGGCTGCCATCATGGGTGCGGGTAAGTTTCGGATATTCCGGACCGTGACATTCCCGCTCAGCCTTCCCGGCGTAGTGTCTGGTGCTCTTCTTGTCTTTATTCTCGCTCTTGGTTTTTTTATCGTGCCGAAACTTCTTGGCGGGCGCCAGGATGTTATGTTGTCCAGCCTTGTGGATTTCTATGCCCGTGAGGTGTTCAATTTTCAGATGTCATCTGCAATCGCCGTTGTCCTTATGGCGACTGCGTTGCTGGCGGCATTTCTCCTCTCAAAAGTGCGGGGCGGCGCTTCGATCCTCTCCAAGGAGCAATCGTGATGGAAAGACGGTCCATCTGGCGTCGCGCAAATGCGGCCTTCGCAGTGGCCGCCATGATCTTTCTGTTGCTTCCAAGCCTGATCGTCGTGCCCATGTCGTTCAGCGACTCCGAGTTGATCATATTCCCGCCTAGGGAATACTCTTTTCACCTCTATGAGCGATATGTTCAGGAACCCGGATGGGTATCTGCAACAATCCTGAGTTTTCGGGTGGCACTCTGGACTACGATCTTGTCGATCTGCCTGGGTGTCCCGGCTGCGTATGCGTTGGTTCGCGGTCAGTTCCCCGGACGTCGAATGCTTGCGATGTTTCTGCTAAGCCCGATCATGTTGCCCAGCGTCGTCCTAGCCCTCGCGTTCTATATCTATTTTGTCCGTATCAGCCTGTCTCAGGGTGAATTTCGGCTGGTGCTTGCGCATTGTATCGCAACCTTACCGTTCATCATCGTTACTGCAGCCGCAGGGATCCAGACGGTGGACGCTAACATTGAACGGGCGGCCAGGATAATGGGCGCAAGCCGCGTCTACGTTTTCAGAACCGTAACCTTGCCCTTGGTGATTCCATCGATTGTTGCAGGCGCGCTGTTTGCGTTTCTGATTTCCTTCGACGAAATCATCATTTCAATTTTTGTCGCTAGGGCCGGAGACGAAACGCTCCCGATCAAGATGTACTCATCCTTGGTATTTGAAGTGTCTCCCGTTCTCGCGGCCATTTCTACGATGCTGACTGTTATGTCGGCCCTGATCTGTATTCTCGTAACTTTTGTGCAAAAGAGTGAAGCCAAACCATGATGGATGTTAACTCAACCAAACAGGAAATGGTACGCCTTGACGCCGTGACAAAACTCTATGG
>CALGTJ010000038.1 GCA_937901435.1 uncultured Rhodobacter sp.
TCCCTCATTGATTCAGAGATCAACAAACCGCGCAAGAGGGGGTGAGTAATTACTTATCGCCGTATAGACCGTCTCTTGTGAGTGTTAAAAAGGAAGAGTGTTATGTGTGCGGTCGCCCGAAAAATCGAAGCCACGCTGTTTTATCAGATCGACCCGTTGCTGGCCTTCAAACAGCTTGCCGACGATCTCGTCACAGCCTTTGACAGCACGCCGGTGACCCTGCACCCCCGTCTGGTGACCCCCACGGAACTGGGGTGCATCATTGGCGGGCTGACCCTGACACTGCTGCGCCATCCGGACATGGTGGCAACGCCGCCCCTGCCCCATGAGGCCAGCACCCAGACCCGCAGCACGGCCTTTACCCTGCGTATCAGCGGCCCCGAGGGCGCGGCCCAGACCTCTACCCGATTGGCGCTGTGCTATGTGGCGGTGATGCAGGTTCTGAGCCGCGCGCGCGCGGACCGCATCCACTGGAGCTATACGAATGTGATCCATACAAGGGACAGTTTTCTGCTGGAATCCTCTGGCCGGCACATGACGCCCAATGGCGTGCGCGCCTTGCCACGTGCCCGCACACTTGGGCCCACAAGGCAAGTGACCGCCACATCCAAGGGCACAGACGCCAGTCAAAGTACCGGTCAAATCAATATCGCCCGCATCGGTCAAACCAACCTGTGCGCCCCGAAAGATCCCGCATCTCTGGCCTCGAACGGCGACCACAGCACACCTTGCCGGATGTCGAAAACACAACCTATAGGCATGTCGACGCGAATTTATGAAAAGTGGCACAGCCCTGCACCATCGCAGGTTTCTGACCGGCTCAGCCAGTTCCTTGCCGGATTCCGCACATAATATCGCCGTCACCACGTTAAAACTGCACGCCAAGACTTTCCCTATGAGTCTTGGCTAAAATAATTTAAAACAATTACTTATCGGCCAATTGACAGATGCCGAGACATCCGTTTTGACAAATCAGCACCTTAAAATTGTCCCCAGACACTTTCAGATATCTCAAGCAGAAAAAAAACAACCCAGACGCGATACTTTCACGCCATCGCCGCATTCTTGCCATGGTAGTTAAGCAAACCTTAACACACAACTAAAACGGTTGAAGGATAAACCAATGGACCCCAGAAGTCCGTCTTTCGAGGCAAACCTGCTTTATAAAACCGCAAGCCTCCCGGATCTCGACCTGCTGGTCGAGGACATCAGGGACAGTTTGGAAGAAAACGCCGTCATCCTGCTCTACGCGGAAAAGGTGGACGGAGTGTTTACGCTTTTGACCTGCGACACGATGCAGATCCTTTTGGCCTTCACCGATGTCGCCATCCCGGCAGAGCATTTTCTGGACGCCCAGCGCCCCGCCGCCGCCTCGATCAGCGAGACAGAGATGCTGGGCAAACTGACCGCCCATCGCTCTAGTGTGACGGTTCTGGTGGTGGACCACGAAATCGACGGCCCAGAGCCAAGCCAGTGGCACGACACGCAAAAGCGCACAATATGCTGGGATATCGCGGCCTGTATTGCACAGCACGCCGCGCCACAGCTTGTCTTCTGGTGTGACGGTGACACGCTGTATACCCATGACGAATTCGAGAGGGCCTGCACGTACAAGGCCAGCCGCGCGACACATCTCGTTTCTGACGTCAGACTTTTGACCGCCGTCACAGGAGAAGAAATGCAGACGATTGCGGGGACGACCACAGGGACGACCACAGAGGCAGCTTTGGGGGCAACTTTGGGGCGATTTGCGGACGAGCCGATGATCACTCAGGCCACAATGGACTGGATTGACCACCAGATCTAAGAGGCCCGAGAGATTTACCAACCTCCCAGTGACGCTGCGGGCGCATTGACGATAGACACCGTGAGAACCGTCTCGCTGCCCGCGATCCTCGCCAAACAGCTAAGCCGCCTGCACGGGCGCGAACGCAGCTATCGCGGCCTGCGCTCTGCGGCGATGGTCTGTGTGGCCGCCGCCATCTGCTTTGGCGGTCTGGCAACAGCACCGACCATGTTTTACTAAAGCGTTTGCGAAAAACGCGATACAGCGTCCGGGGACACCCGCAAGACATCATGCATCGCCTATGCCGTAAGGCCGCAAGACAGGCCAAGATATTGGCGTTGCATGATTTTGAAAACGTGACACCGAAAAGGTCAGGCGCGCAGGTCAGGGGTCAAGGCCAGGCATCAAGGTCAGGCGTCAGGCCCCGCCCGCATGATCCGCCAGATAGGTGACCAGCGCCGCCTCGTCCACTACCGAGAGCGCTGCGCGGTCCACGATGGTTGTGTGGATCGAAAACACCACCGCACCAGAGCGCGGCAGACGCAGCAGGCATTGTCGCTCCGTGCGCACATAATCCGCACTTAGCCCCGGCTGCACCCGGCGCGCGTTTTCACGGCGCGGCTGATGCAAAGCCGGATCGACATAGGTCAGGCAATTGGCCCGCACCAGCGGCTGCCCGACCCGCACCGCATCAAACAGGCGCTGGACCCGCGCGGCAAGCGTACCCTGATATTGTGCCACAGGTTTGTGGATGCGCGTCAGCGGATGACCGATCTTTTCATCCAGAGACCAGCTTGCCGGAAAGCACAGCACCGCAGCATATAGCGCATGTTCCGCGCCCTGTTGGAGATGAATGCACAGATCTTCCTGCACCAGACGCCCCGCGCTTAACAACGTCAGATCTGCGTCCAGCGGCACCGTCACGCCATCCGGGCGGGTCACAGCCCCCGCGGACACCACGTAGCCCGCCTGTCGGCTAACCCAATCCACCACCATCGCCAGCAGTTCCTGCACCGCCTGTTCCGCCTGAGGCATGACACGATAGACCGCCTGAGTGTGATTGCGCAACAAATCATCGCGCAGGGCCATCTGTGCCGCAAAGGCGTCATCCACACGCAGCCAGTCATCAGGCGCAATCGGGCTGATCCCCGGCAAGCGTGTGCCCGCAGGCAAGGCCCATGGCGGGTCCATCAGGCGCGATTGCAGGATCGGACCAGCCATAGTCACGCTCTCAACACGGTTGAATAGTGCAATTGTCCGTAACCGGTCAGCGCCCGTTCCGCCGCCTCCCAAACCGTGTTGAAGGCGATCGGATCCAGCCGGCAGAGCGCCCGGATCGCCGCCACATCCCGCCGCCCGTCGATCCGGGCAATCAGGGGCGCGGCGGCCTTGGGGATCGCCAGCGTCACCTTGCTGCCCCCCACGGTCAGGCGCAGCCCACCCTTTTGCGCCACCGCCTGCGCCAGCCGCCGTGGGTCAATGGCGCGCAGATGCGGGATGGCGTTTGGCTTGCCCAGAGGGGGGGCGATGCGCGCGCCCTTTGGCACCGCATAGGCGATATGGGTCTTGAAGGTGCCGCGCAGGTTCTCAGCGATGGCCATGGTCTCGGAGGCGCTTAGCTCTTTGGGTATCGTGACGCCCTGTGGCAGCAAGGCTTTGAGATCATACATCGCCGGTTCCGGCACCCCGGCCAGTTCCAGCCCAGCGCCGGCAAGAGCCCCCAGCAAGTCAGGGACAGAAAACGCCCGGTCAGAGCTGTGCAGCAGCAGGTCGTAAAATCCCGCATCGCTGGCCTTGTGATCGACCAGATGGGGGTTGGACTTGAACGGATGCCCCTCTGGGATCGCGTCGAAAACGGCCTTGGCGGCGGTCAGTTTGGCCTCTGGGTCCAGCCCGGCCAGCAATGCCCCAAAGCCCGCCTGCAACGGGTAGACGCCAGAGCGACCCAAAGGCGCATAGACCATCAGACCGATCCCGCCACCGGGGGCCAAAGCGCCAGAGAGCGCGTCAAAGCCAGCCTGCGGGTCCGCCAGATGATGCAGCACGCCGCAGCAGTCGATGTAGTCGAAAGGGCCAAGGGTCCCCGCGTCCAGAAGGCTGCCGGTGACAAAACGGATCCCGCTCAGCCCCCGCACCCGCGCACGGTCTTGCGCGACGGCGCGCGCGGCCTCTGACATGTCCAGATAGGTGATCGCATAGGGCCGCCCCGCGTCGCTCAACCGCTGGGCCAGCTGGATCAGCCCGTCCCCCGTGCCACCCCCCGCCACCAAAGCGCGCAAGGGCTGCGACCAGTCGCGCGCGCCGCCCCACAGCCAGTGATCCATCTCTTGCGGCCAACTGGGCGAGCCGGTGATCAGCCGCTTGGCCTCGTCGCGCGGATCACGCTCTGGGTAGGGATAGACCTCGTATTGGGCCTGCATCTCGTCCATCTCAACCAACTCCCCTGCCCTGTTCGCGACCCGGCCAAAATCCGACGCAGTCTGGTGTCGGTATCTGACCCGACAGGCTGCCGTTTCCGAATACCATCCCTCTCATCCGAAAGGGAAGCCAATGAACCTGCATCACCGCGACACCCGCAAGATTGATCCGACACGGGGGGCGACGCTGGGCGATGGCAGCCCGAACGACAGCGACCGGATCGAGATCGGCCCGCCCCTGCTTGCCCTGCGTGAATGGGACGCGGCGGGGCTGGAGCTGCCCAATCTTGAGGCGATGCGCCTTTACCGCTGGAACCGGCTGGTGACGGGCATTCAGGCCCGCGATTATGGCGCGCTGGTGGTGTTTGACCCGCTCAACATTCGCTATGCCACCGACAGCACAAATATGCAGTTGTGGAACACCCATAACCCGTTCCGCGCGCTGATCGTTTGCGCCGATGGCTATATGGTGATCTGGGATTACAAGAACTCGCCGTTCCTGAGCACCTTCAACCCGCTGGTGCGAGAGCAACGCTCTGGCGCGGATTTCTTTTACTTTGACCGGGGCGACATGGCCCATGTGGCAGCCGATACCTGGGCGGGCGAAGTGGCGGATCTGGTGCGCGAACATGGCGGTGGCAACATGCGTCTTGGGGTGGACAAGATCATGCTGCACGGGCTGCGCGCGCTGGAAAAGCAGGGCTTTGAGGTGCATGAGGGCGAGGAACTGACCGAAAAGGCGCGGTGCATAAAAGGCGCGGACGAGATCAAGGCGATGCGCTGTGCCTCTCATGCCTGCGAGACAGCGGTCAAGGCGATGGAGGATTTTGCCCGCGCGTTTGGCCCTACCGGCGAGGTCAGCGAGGATGACATCTGGGCGGTCTTGCACGCCGAGAACATCAAGCGCGGTGGGGAATGGATCGAAACGCGCCTGCTGACGACGGGGCAGCGCACGAACCCGTGGTTTCAGGAATGCGGCCCCCGGCGGATGCAGAATAACGAAATCCTCGCCTTTGATACGGATCTGATTGGCTCTTACGGGATCTGCATCGACATCTCGCGCACTTGGTGGATCGGAAATCTTGCGCCCCGCCCTGACATGATCGCCACCATGCAACACGCCCACGAGCATATCATGACCAATATGGAAATGCTCAAACCCGGCGTGGCGTTGCGCGATCTGACCTTTCAGGGCCACAAGCTGCACGACAATCTCATGAAGAAGAAATATGGCTGCATGATGCACGGCGTAGGGCTCTGCGATGAATGGCCTCTGATCTGCTACCCGGATAAATTCGTCGAAGGCGCGTTTGACTACGAGCTTGAAGCAGGAATGGTCCTGTGTGTCGAGGTCCTGGCCAGCCCCGAGGGCAGCGATTTTTCGATCAAGCTGGAAGATCAGGTGCTGGTCACAGAGGACGGGTTCGAGAACCTGACGCAGTACCCTTTTGATGCCGCGTTGATGGGCTAAAGAAAAAGGCCGAAGCTGATCCCCGGCGCAACCCGAATTTTCGACGAAAATTCGCCGCACCGCAGGCGGTCGATGTCATCCCTGACCTGTCAGATCGGCGGCAGCCTGTCACGCAGTCGCAATACAGACGGCGCGTCGGTAAAGTCATCCAACCGGTCCAGAGGCACCCATGCCAAGGCCTGCGACTCGGTCGAGACTTGGGTCGTGTCGCGAAGGTGGTGGAAATTTGAAGGCGGCGTAATCTCCGGGTGA
>CALGTJ010000039.1 GCA_937901435.1 uncultured Rhodobacter sp.
TTAAGTCAAAAGCCAAACGTCGAAAGTTATTTTGAAAGTGAACTCGACGCGGAAAGCATCCTCGAGTTTGGGTTTGAAAACGTCTGTATCGCGACAGGCGCAAAGTGGCGGCGCGACGGCGTGTCCCGACAACACGTGGAACCGTTTCCGACGGATGCCGCGATGCCAATTTTCACGCCTGATGATTTGATGAACGGTGCCGTCCCGACGGGGCATGTAGTAATTTACGATGACGACAACTATTATATGGGGGGTGTTTTGGCCGAATTGCTCATCCAAAAGGGATGTAGTGTTACCCTGGTCACGCCTGCGGCCTACGTCAGCGAATGGACACTGAACACGTTAGAACAGCACGAAATCCATCGCCGACTGGCCACAATGGGGGTCACAATTGAACTTAATCGTGGGATAACCGCCATTGGTAAGGACTATGTTCAGACAAACTGCATGTTTACTGACATGACCCGGCCGCTCTGCTGTGGCGCTGTGTTGCTGGTGTCTTCACGTTTGGAGAACAAAAGCGTGTTCGACGACTTAAAGCTGCGCGCGGCAGAATGGGCGGACGCGGGAATTAAGTCTGTAAAGTTGATTGGAGATGCAAATGCGCCAGGTCCGATTGCCTGGGCCACCTATGCTGGTCACCGTTATGCCCGAGAACTGGACGAGCAAGATATCGGGGACGCTCTTCCATTCCGCCGCGAAATCACAGACCTTGCAGTGAATTAATGAAAGCGGGCCCGTTTCCCGCGTTGCTTTTGGTTTATGCTAAGGTATCCATGCTCAATATTCACAGCACACCAAAAGCTGCACAGTGTCATGGTCTTCGGATCAAATGGAATTGCGCTCAATCTGGCTAAAAAAGCCCAAAAAAAAGATATCAAAGCCCTCTATGTGGACGCACACACAGCGACAGCATAACAAAAATAAGGTTCTCACCAACACGGTGTGGGCTGTCTTACGTTGGCGTTAGAGAGTAGCGAAATCTGACAAAAGGAAAAGAGAGCTTTGTAATCAAGTATTGATCCCTTATCACCGCCAATGCGTTCCCAATTATGGAACATTTACGGATAAATGGCATCATAGGTGATCTAGACGGAATGTGAACCGCTCTGTACGAGATCACACAGGTGTCTAAAAGTCAGCTCAATTTTGATATAAAATAAAAGTCCATACAATTATAAGATATTTACATATACCTCTCGCCGCGCAAGCGGGGGCCAAGTGGACCTCTATCTGGTCGATTGTGGTGTGGTCTCCAAGGGAGATCCAGTGTCATTTTGAGCTTGATTCATTCATTTGCTTTGTTGCGCCTATCGGGCATCACAACAAATTTCGGTAAGTTCATAGCGTAGGTCAGTCGCTGGTTTTAAAGTATGCTCAAGCTGAACATTGACGTATTCATTTTCCAAAAATCTGGTTTGAAACCTCCGACTTCAGTCGGAAAAGATTCCATTGTGCGCCGCAGGCGCTCTAAACCACTGAACCCCTCGACTTTAGTCGGAGGAGGTTCAGTTTAAAAGCGGGGGTACAATTCCGAATTTATTCGCTGATATTTTCGGAGGCCAACAGTACCCTCCCCTCAAATAAATAAGCGGCCAGGGCTTTCTCAAGGTCAGAAACGCGCGACTGCCCTTCTGGGGCGAGCGTCACGGTGACCTGCATGCCCCGTTTGCCACGCGCAACAACGTCAATTTTACTATTTGTAAGAGAGAGTTCGTTTTGAACTAAATCAGTGATTTTTAACTTGACGGCTTCGCACCGCAAACTTGGTTTGTAAATTTTACCAACTGTGGTGAGAGGGATCTCGTCAATAACTTGAATGATCTTTGGCCATGCTGGGCGCTCATCTATCGTATTTTGAGCATGTTTTTGCAGCTCTTCGACGCTTGCCTCATGGCCCTTTTGCAACTGCAAAAAACAAATGGGTACTTCTCCGGCATAGGCGTCGGGCATGCCAACGGCAGCAGCCAGCATCACTGCAGGATGTGTGCTCATGGCATTCTCAATCATGGCGGGGTCGATGTTGTGACCACTGCGTATAATAAGGTCTTTTGACCGTCCGGCAATATACAGACAACCTTGGGCATCTTTGTACCCAAGATCGCCTGAATTAAGCACTCCTTGGTTAAAGACACCCTCGTCGTGTTTTGAGTCGCTATAGCCGGGGGAAACGTGAGCACCGCGTATCGCAATGATTCCGATTTCTCCGACTTCACAAACCTTACCAAGGCTGTCGTCTGCGTTTGGGCGTAAAACGTCTACCTGAGTATAGGGTAGGTTCCAACCAACAGAGCCGGCATTGCCGTTTCCACAAGGTGGATCAATGCTGACCAATCCCGAGGCCTCGGTCATTCCTAAAATTTCGAAAAGTTCACGCCCTGTAACTTCCTTGAACTGTTTCTTGACTGCCGGTGGTAGCAAGGCGGCACCCGTTAAACCAGCCCGCACTGAACTAATGTCCTGCGTACCCGGAGACGTTTGCAAAACGGCTCCGAGCGCTGTAGGAACCCCTGCCAGCAACGTCGCTTTATGCTTGGCCGCCAAGCGCCAAAACCCCTCTATGACTGTTGGATTGCGCAGTCCTGAGGGTGACATTATTAACAATTCCAGTCCGGCCATAAAGCCGCTTAGACCGGCGATAATCGTCCCTGCGACATGAAACAGCGGAAACGTTGCGGTTAAAACATCGTCAGAGGTGTAACCACACATTGAGGCCCCACCAAAAGCGGCCACCAGTTGGCTGCGATGCGTGTGGGCGACAAGTTTAGGCACACCCGTTGTGCCCCCTGTATGAAAATACGCCGCTAAATCATCGCCGCTGCGCGTAATGCCAAAGTTCAGACGGTCGTTGGGTTGGGCCATTAGTGCCGTGGAGAAATCGATCACTCCTTCCTCCGTTGGTGTGTCAGGATGGGCCACGCGTATCAAAATCAATTCAGGAATTTGGCTGCGCAATTCCAACGCTTTTTCCCAGATATCGAGTTGAGGGTGAGGCCCTAAAGCAACCAGAATTTTTGCACCTGACGTTTTGATCAGTTCAGCAATACTCTCTCGCTGTAAAAGAAAGTTGATCGGAACCGCATACCCTGCAGTTTCCGCACCCCACAATGTAACGTGGGTTTCGACCAAAGAGGGCAGCATAAAAGCGACCCCTGGCGCAGGGCCACCAATATCAGTGAACATGTTAGCTGCGCGTCGAATCTGACCAAGCAACTGGACATAGCTAACCTGCCTTGGTTGTTCGTCCGCCGCTCCCGTCATGAGCATGGTAATCGCAGTGGCGTCGGGGTTCTGCGCTGCGCTTTCAGAAAATACGTCTAGAATACTCTGTTCCGGCAAGCGCGCCTCAAGCGTCATTTCGGCTTCAAACCGTTTCAGGTCGTGCGCGTTCCGGATTGGCTGACTGCCGAGGTTGGCCATGCTATACTCCTTATGTATTCTTTTTAACCAGCACTATCCTTGCGCAATAAAATAAAATGGGCAATCGCGCTTCACACATTGATGCGTCTTTTCACAGTCTCACCGGGCGGAAAGGCTGACATGGTTGCTGCGATCAATCACACACAGGTTAAAAACTACACGACCGTTCAGAGGGTCTGGAATTGTTGAGCAAGTTCTCAGTCTTAGGCAAAGGCCCTGCAAGAGATGTCTATCTAATGGTTTCAGTGAAGGCCGTGCCAAAATGTCAGTGTGAGGGATGGGTATGTCGAATCTGCGCACGTTTCCAGATGATCAGGCCGGATAGCATGATGATCGCCGCTCCGGTCAAGGTCATACCGTCGGGGATATCCGCAAACACCAGATAGCTTTCAACGGTGAGAAAAATCAAAAAGCTGTAGGTATACGGCATCAATGTGTTGGCGGGTGCGAACCCATGCGCGCGGGTAAGTAAATCATGGCCGGCCCAAGCCCAGACCCCGAGGCTGCACATCAAGCCCCATTCCAGTAAAGAATGTGGCATGACCCAGGTCCAGATCGCCATTGGTAGCAGACTGACTGTGCCCAGAAAGCCCATATAAAATTGCATGGTCTCGGTTGCGACTATCCCCGATAACCGGCGTGTGAGAATTGAATAAAGGGCCAGTGCTGCCGCGTTGTAACAGGTCAATATGGCGGCCCAGTGAAAGCTTTCGCCAAACGGACGGATGACCACGATTACGCCTGAAAACCCCAAACAGATAGCAAACCATCGCCACGGCCCAACCCGTTCACCCAGCATGGGCCAAGACAGTAAGCACACAACAATAGGTGCAGAGAACATGATGGCCGAAACCACGGTTAACGACAGATAGCGCAGTACGATGAAGTTTAACGCGGTTGCACTGACCAGTAAAAATGCCCGGAACATCACCAGACCGAAATGATCTGTGGCAAACCGATCCCGGCTGATGCCACCGCGTGCGATTAAGAAAATACTGATAATAAAATGCGACGCATAGCGCATAAAGGCGAGTTGAAACGAGGCCAGACCTGCGTAGAGCAACCATTTGACCGAAGTATCCACCAACGAAAACAAAAAGTAAGCTCCAAGCATCATCCCGATACCAAGATTGGGGTTTTCACTGTTCTGCTGTGCGCGCAAAGCCATACTTAGCAATCAAATATAGCGAAAAACACCCCAGCGATTTGCCGGTTTGGCGCAAATTCCGTGATCGGGTATGTGCGACGGGACCCCATAGACTGGGTCTGGCCTTTGTGGGGTGCCATTTCAGGTCTCTTTCTGTCGTTAGGCTTGGGTTGGTGGCTTTGCAAGATTGGCTGCCACTGCCTTATTGTCGGCCTTTTGGCAAAGTAATTCTTCGAGCTTGAGAGTTATCTCCAGCGTTTTTTGTGCATCAAAAACCGATATCAAAGGTTCACTTTTGCGGCTCATCACCTCGACAAAGTGATCCAGTTGCCGCCGCAGCGGTGTGGTGTTGGCGATATGCAAGGGCTCGGCTGTTGGCGATTGGGACCAGTCTTCAGCGCCAGACCACTTGGTCATTGATGGGAAAGAAACGCCCCCGCGCGTGACGGTAATCCAAAGCATATCTTGACCACTGGCCGCGATATGAGGGTTTTCAGCCGTCCCCGCCTCGAAACC
>CALGTJ010000040.1 GCA_937901435.1 uncultured Rhodobacter sp.
TGTGGTGACATTTCTACTTTGCGCAGCCGGTGACATTTCTGAATGGCGTTTACATTCTCAAAGACCCGGTGAATCCACCCTCGAGATTCCCCCAGTGTGCGCTACCCAGCTACACCGTCCAATGGGTTGTGCCCTCTATGGGCTCACAGGGGGTTTTGCGATTTTGTCATGGGCCACAAGTGTTTTCAAAAGCCCCGACACCTCGGTGAGTGGAACCATGTTAGGACCGTCAGAGGGCGCGTTGTCGGGATCCTCATGCACTTCGATGAACAGCGCGGCGGTGCCCACAGCGACAGCGGCGCGGGCCAGAACCGGGACGAACGCGCGCTGACCACCTGACGATCCGCCCTGCCCACCCGGTTGCTGCACCGAATGGGTGGCGTCAAACACCACAGGATAGCCCATGTCGGCCATGATCGGCAGCGCCCGAAAATCACTGACCAACGTGTTATAGCCAAAGCTGGTGCCACGCTCGCACAGCATGATCTGCTCATTGCCGGTGCTGGCAATTTTAGCCGCCACGTTGACCATATCCCAGGGGGCAAGGAACTGCCCCTTTTTCACGTTGATCGCGCGCCCCGTCTCACCCGCCGCCAGCAGCAGGTCGGTCTGGCGACACAGAAAGGCAGGGATTTGCAGGATATCAACCACCTCAGCGGCCCGTTTGACCTGCTCGATGTCATGCACATCGGTGACCACGGGACAGTGAAACTCGTCTCTGATCCGCCCTAAAACCTCTAAACCCTTGTCCAGACCCAGACCTCGTTTGCCCAACAAAGATGTGCGGTTGGCCTTGTCATAGCTCGCCTTGAAAATGAACGGCACGCCCAGATCCGCGCAGACCTGCCCGATACGGTCAGCCAGCATGCGCGCGTGATCAAGGCTTTCCAACTGACACGGCCCGGCCAGCAGGGCGAAGGGCAGGTGATTGGCGATGTCGATCTGTCCGACGGTGACAGTTTTCATGCAAATTTCCCTTTGTTAGAGACTATTTTACGCCACATATCACGCAACACCGGCGCGCAGACAATCATGCAGATGCAACACACCTTCGACCTGCCCCGCCTCGTCCACGACAAACAGCGCGCCGATCTTGGCATCATTCATGATCTTGAGCGCCTCAGAGGCCAGCGCGCCCATGGGCACGGTCTTGGGCGATGGGGTGGCGACCTCTTGAGCGGTGCGTTCCATCAGATTGCCCAGATTGCGCCGCAGGTCGCCGTCGGTGATCACCCCGCTCAACATGCCGTTCTCGATCACCCCGGCCATGCCGAACCCCTTGGACGTCATCACCAGTAGGGCATCCCCCATCCTTGTGCCGGGCGTCACCGCAGGGATCGCGTCACCGCGGTGCATCAGCACCTCGACCGTGATCAGTTGCGCGCCCAGCTTGCCCCCCGGATGGAAGATCAGAAAATCCTCGCGCCGAAACCCGCGCCGATGCATCAGCGCCACGGCCAGCGCATCCCCAAGCGCCAGCGTCGCGGTGGTCGAGGTGGTGGGCGCAATGCCAATGGAACAGGCCTCGGGCGCATTGGGCAGCAATAGGGTCACATCCGCCTGTTTCGCCAGCGTACTGTCCCCCCGTGCGGTGATGGCGATCAGCGCGATACCAAAGCGCCCACAATAGGTGACCAGATCGGCCAGTTCAGACGTCTCGCCAGAGTTCGAGATCACCAGACAGGCGTCACTGCGGGTGATCATCCCCAGATCGCCGTGGCTGGCCTCTGTCGGATGCACGAATTGCGCAGGCGCGCCGGTAGAGGCAAAGGTCGCCGCGATCTTGCGCCCGATATGACCCGATTTGCCAACGCCGCTGACAATGATGCGCCCGGTGGCGGCCACCAGCAGATCAACCGCCTGTTCATGCGCCGCGCCAATGTCCCCGATCATCTGCTGCAAGGCCTCGGCCTCTATGCGCAGCACACGCCGGATCTGATCCAGCGTCGACAGATCCCCAGAGGCGGGGGATGCAGAGACGGGGGATGCAGAGGCGGGGGGCAAGGGCATAATCGATCCATCCGAAAACCTGAAAAGCGCAGCCCTGCGATAGGCGTTCGTGGCAGATTTATCAATCGCGCGATTGGGAACAGAGCAAACCCCATTTAACGGATCGACCGACGACTGTTAAACAGCAAAGCAAAAACCCGCCCTTATCCCATGTTTTCGAGGACGATGGCAGGCTGGTCGCTTTGCACTATGGCCAATACCGTTAAGCGATCTATGCCCCCCTAAGCCCCGCCCTCGCCCGCTTGTTCCTGGGGCCAGCCTTCGACCCAGCGGGCGATGACGGCGCGGGCGGCGGTGTCGTCGGCGGTGGCGACGGCTTCGCGCAGCGAGCGCAGGGCAGAGGCGACCTCTATTTCTGACAGGCGGGCCTCGCGGGCGGCAAAGATCTTGCCGTGCGAGGTGGTCAGGAACCCCTCGTCGATCAGCAGTTCCTCGTGCAGCTTTTCACCGGGGCGCAATCCGGTGATGGTGATCTCTATGTCGCCCTCGGGATTGGCCGCATCTCGCACCGTATAGCCCGAGGCCTCGATCACATGGCGTGCAAGGGTGTGGATCCGCACCGGCACGCCCATATCCAGCACGAACACCTCGCCGCCGCGCGCGAACGTGCTGGCGCGCAGCACCAGACGCACGGCCTCTTGCTGGGTCATGAAATAGCGGGTGACATCCTTGTGGGTGACCGTGACCGGCCCGCCGCGCGCGATCTGATCCTGAAACAGCGGCACGACCGATCCGCTGGAGCCCAGCACATTGCCAAAGCGCACCATGGCAAAGATCGTCCCTGCGCTGCGTTCGGCCAGATCCTGCACCACCAGTTCGGCCAGCCGTTTAGAGGCGCCCATCACATTGGTCGGGCGCACGGCCTTATCAGACGAGACCAGAATAAAGCGATCCACCCCCGCCGCGCGCGCAGCCCGCGCCAGCGTCGAGGTGCCCAGCACGTTGTTGGCCAGACCCGCCAGCGGATTGGCCTCTACCATGGGCACATGTTTATAGGCGGCCGCGTGCAGCACCACGCTGACCTTGTGCTCGCCCAGAACCTTGCGCACCAGACGCGCGTCAGTGACAGAGCCCAGAACAGCGACCAGTTCGATGCCGGTTTCCTGCGCGAGGTCGCGCAACTCCATCTCGATGGTGTAAAGCGCAAGCTCGCTCAGCTCGAACAGCACCAGACGCGCGGGCTTGCTGGCCAGCACCTGACGGCACAGTTCCGACCCAATAGACCCGCCTGCCCCCGACACCAGCACCACGCGCCCGGTGAAATGCACGTTCTGGCCGAAATCCTTGGCATCGACCTGTGCCCGCCCCAGCAACTGACCGGGCAGCACAGGCGTCAGTTTGTCCACCAGCGCCTCTTCGCCAATCAGCTGCGCAAAAGAGGGCAGCGCCTGCACCTCTAGTCCCATGGCCTGTAGCTTGCGCGCGATGCGGACTTGTTTTGGCACCGACAAGGACGGCATCGCCAGCAGCACCCGGTCAATATGACGCTTTTTGGCGATCTCGGCGATCTGGCTGGGCTTGAGCACGGGAAGCCCGGAAATCACCAGCCCCTGAAGCGTGGTATTGTCATCCACATAGGCCACAGGTTCAATCGTCTGATGGGTTTTAAGCGCCTGCACCAGCTGCGTGCCCGTCACCCCTGCCCCATAGATCAGCACCCGGCAGGATGGCAGATCGCGCCGATACAGCGCCAGCAGCAGATGTAGCATGATCACCCGCGAGGCGGCCGAGAGCAGAAAGAACACCAGCCCAAAGACCACATAGATCCCCGCGGACAGGTCCAGATTGGCGATCTGCCCAAGGGCCAGCGCCGACAGCGCCAGCAGCGCCGAGAAAATCGCCGTCACCCCGACGCCGCTGATGTCATAGGCGTTCAGGCGCAGCTTGGGGATGCCAAGGATACTGGACAGGGCAATCGCCATGACCATGACCATCGAAAGCACCGGCAGGATCTCTGCCATCCCTGTGCTGACTGCGCGATCCGGGCTTTGCAACATAAAGGCACTGGCAAAGGCCAGGGGAACCAGGGCCAGATCGGTTGCCAGCAGAACAATCTGCTTTTGGGTGCGGGTCAGGGTCTTGATAAAATCAAACATATGCAAACTGGAGCCTAACAAACCGATCCCGATGCGGAAAGCCGGCAGTCTCGCCAATAGAGATCACGGTCGAAGAGAGGCGGGTTTTTGCTGCAATCCTATGTGGGATTTATTCTTCTTATTGTGCAACCGCTTAGGAGTCCACATCGTTCATCATCTTGCAGTTGTGCGTCTGGAC
>CALGTJ010000041.1 GCA_937901435.1 uncultured Rhodobacter sp.
ATCAGCACCAGAATCCCAAGGCTGAGCAAAGCGATACCACCAAACTCGCGCGCGCTGATCTTTTCGCGAAAGAACAACGCCGAGGCGGCGACAGAAAAAATCAGCTCGACCTGACCCAAAGCGTTGACATAGGCCGCGTTTTGCAAGTCGAACGCCGAGAACCAGCACAGGCTGCCGATCATCGACGTCAGCCCGACCAGCCCCGCCACGCGCCATGCACGAAACACCGTGGCAATCTGTCCACGCTCGCGCCATGCCAGCCAAAGGCCCAAAACCAAGGTCTGTACCGCCGTCACCACAGCCAGTGTCGTTCCGGCCCGCAGGATCGTATCCCCATGATCCAACGCCAATGTCGCACCGCGATAGCCCACCGCAGAGATCGCAAAAAACACGCCCGACAACAGGCCTAAGCCTGCGGATTTATTGATAATACGGGTCAAATAAGAACCTGCTCCCCCCGGAGGATCCGACAGCATCAACACGCCCAGCAGGCCAATCGCGATGGCAATCCCACCCGCCAGCGCCACCCCCTCGCCAAGGATCAGCGTGCTGGCGATCGCGGTCATGACCACTTCGGTCTTTTTAAAGGTGATACCGACGGCGAAGTTACGATGCGAAAAGATCGCCACGACGCACATGGTGGCCAGGATCTGCGCGGCACCGCCCGCCATGGCAAAGGCCCAGAACCGCCCCGGCATTACCGGGATCGACTGGGTCGAGATCTGCGCATAAATCGCGATCAGCACCGCGACCAATGGCGCGGAATAGACAAAGCGCGCAAATGTCGCCCCGCCCGTCGACAACCCAGCCGTCTTTAGCTGCTTTTGCAGCACAAAGCGGATGGTCTGTGCAAATGCCGCGCCGATTGTGATGAGAATCCAAGCTTCCATGCGGCTCTATCGCATGCGCCTAGGGGCGGCGCCAGATGGGATGCGGGACGGGATCTTTGCGCCGCCAGAGGTATCTGCGGAAAATTTCCCCATACGAGGCAAAGACATAGCCACCGTTGCGGGTTTGATAATGAGTGCGGTTGTCAGCGTATAGCCGGGGCAGATCATACCATGCAACACGCGGGTGCATGTGATGCACCACATGCAGGTTATTGTTCAGAAACAGCATCGCCAAGGGCCCACGATCCTCGACAATTGCCGTGCGCCCGCGCGCGCGGTCATGGGCCTGATGTTCCAGAAAAGTGCGAATTTTCACAAGGGACAGCCCCAGATATGTGGCCAGAAGCGCAGCCTAGATCGGCATTTGCGCTACATAGCCCAGCCACAGCAGCGTCGGCACCAAAGCGGGTAGATGCCAAAGCCAGTCGCGCACGACACGGGCATCACCCCCGCGCATCGCGCGCCAGTCGGTGATCATAAAGGAGACCTGAGAGATCATGACGCCAATCAGGACACGCCCAGCCAAGGTGTTGTTTATCAACAAGACTATCTGATATATCTTCGACATCCGGTGCCACACGGCAGGGTCAAGGTAATTGCTTTCCGGATCGTCATAGGGATCGGTCAGATTGGCGTCAAAATGGTGATCCAGATGGGTATCACGAAAGCGCATGTAAGAGATCAGAAGGGGTAAGGACGGAAAGACCAAAGCCTCGTTCAGGCGTTTGTTTTCAAAGGGGTGGCCATGAATGATCTCGTGCTGAAGCGAGGAAAACAGCCCCACGCACAGCGCTGTCGCGACGATGCCCAAGCCAAGAGAGACCTGCGCCAGCCACGTGGTTCCCAACATCCATCCCGCGTAACAAAGCACAAGCACACCAAGCGTTGGCCACTCTCCTCGTCGTGTGCTCATCGAATGACCTGCGCAGGACACAGGACCATAGAACAACGCCATTTGCGCATCAGGACCCCTAATATGAAAATGTCACATGGTGGTGCAGCACGCGAAATATGCGCAATCGCTTGTCACAGTAACACTCGGTTCGGGGCCATTTGCAAAGACAAATCTTAAGATCTGCCCATCAAAAGGGGCACATCTGGTAGAAATGAACGGGTGTTCAGGTCAAACGGTCACATGCGGGTTGAAGGTGTGGCCATCCACGGCGATCACCTGCCCAGAGACCAGTCGTGCGCCATCACTGGCAAGATAGACGGACATGGCAGCGATATCCTCTGCCGTGACCCAGGATTGCATCGCAGTGCCAGAAGCATAGCCATGATAGACCTGATCGCGCGTCAGCCCCTTTGCGGCGGCCTCGGCAGCCAGCACGCGTTCCATCCTCGGGCCCTCCACGGCACCGGGGCAGATCGCATTGACTCGCACGCCATATGAGCCAAGTTCCATCGCGAGGGTCTTCATCAAACCGATCACCGCGAATTTGGCCGCAGCATAGGGCGCGCGGCCCGGATAGCCGTGAATGCCTGCGGTGGACGAGGTAATGGTCACCACACCCCGCTTTGCCGCCTTCATCATCGGCGCTGCATATTTCGCGGCGAGAAACGCGCCGTCCAGATTGACCTCGATACACCGACGCCAGTCTGCCAGCGCGATATCTTCGATCAGTGCGGTTGGCCCGGCGATACCCGCATTGGCACATAGCACATCCAACCCGCCCCACTCTTTCGCAATCTGCGCAAATAAGCTTGCCATTGCCCCCTCTTGCGAGGCATCCACATGACTACCACGCCAGTCTGACGGGATCGCCGCCAATGCGGCAGCATCCACATCTGTCACCCAGACCTTTGCCCCTTTTGCAGCAAAAGCCATGGCCATAGCGTGACCGAGACCAGAAGCCCCTGCCGTAATCAAGACGCGTTTTACGTCACTCATCGCGGAGCACCTACATAGCGCCCCACGCCGTCGGGCCGTTCTAGCCCTGCATGAACCTCTGAGATAGCAGCGATTCGTTTAGAAATGGTTGCCGAGGGATCAGAAGGACGGCGTGTTTCCAGACTGACGTGGATCAAAATATGTTCTCCGGTCGCGCAAAGCCGCTCTCCCTCCCATAATTCATGGAACAGATGCATCTTTTTTCCCTGCCCGTTCAGGCAGATAGACCGAACGCGGATGCGTTTTCCTGCGTGGATTTCGTCGAGATGGCGAATATGGGTTTCGGCCGTAAAATAGCTGCCCCCCGTCGCAATGTAATCGGCATCGCAGCCCACGATTTCCATGAAACGGTCTGTCGCATCGCCGAAGGCTTGCAGGTATTTCGCCTCGTTCATATGGCCATTGTAGTCGGTCCAGTCCAGCGGAACGGTCCGGTGCAGCGTCTCGATGGG
>CALGTJ010000042.1 GCA_937901435.1 uncultured Rhodobacter sp.
AGAATGGAGCCTTGCAATTGCTTATGTTCCGTCGAGGGAAACAAATCAGTGCACCCTGCTGCAATTAGCAACGACCCGGCCGCAAGCTCCTCAAGCGCGTGCTCTAAAGCAAAGGGGCGAAGATATGAATTGATAACTGTCATGGGCATGCTTGTATGTTAGTATACAAACATACGTTGCGGTACCGGAAGCAAGGTGTCAATAATTTCTGCATGCATATTAAAAGCCGCTCCACCGAAGCTTATCAACTTTCTATTCAAATTGGGTATAACCTGCGCCGGACTAATAACAGGCATCTGGCAGTTTTTGCCCAACATGTGATCGGGCTGACCCAGACGCAATTTGCGGCCCTTGCCCGACTCTATGGGTCTGGAACCCTGTCGTAGAACTAACTAGGGCGGCTTACGGCAATGGATTCGACCACAAGCAAATTTGTCAGCAAGCGGTTGAAGATCAAGAACCTTGTGAGTTCGTGGGTGGATTTGACAGACTAGCGGTTGCGCTTGGTCGAACTGCCAGATTTTGGCAGAAAAACATTCGTTGAGGCGCAAACTCAAGCCCTTGCTGCGGGGCAGAACATTGTAGCACGACTCACCAATGATCGCGCTACTGTATGGGGCCTATAAGCTCTACGACCACAATAAGCGTCATTCTCCAAGACTGCAATAAGCGTCATTTTGGTTGACTAAACAGGCCGCATCAAGATTACTTGTAGATATGTAAATTGATGCAGGACACAGATATGTCGACTAATCGGGGCGGAATAATCGGTGTGGATGTAGGCGGCACTTTTACAGACCTTGTCGTGATTGACGGTAAAACGGGACACATACGGATAGCAAAGACGCCGACGACGCTGGAAAATCAGGCATTTGGTGTCCTGACCGCCATAGATGACGCGCAAGTGAAATTACCTGACATCAACTTGATCGTGCATGGAACCACGACAACGACAAACGCGGTGTTGGAACGCAAACTATCGCGCACAGGGTTGATCACGACAGGCGGCTTTCGGGACGTCCTGGAACTGGGACGGCGCACCCGCCCGCAGGCCTATGGCATGACAGGTCAATTCGTACCCATTATTCCCCGTGACCTGCGGCTTGAAGTGCCCGAGCGTATGGACGCATCCGGCAAAGTCGTAACAACATTGGACGAACAGGCCGTGCGCGACGCGGCGCAAACCCTAATCGATGCTGGGTGTGAAGCTCTGGTTATTCATTTCTTGCATGCATACGCAAACTCTGCCCACGAACAACGCGCAGCTGAAATTGCAGCCGAGATTTGGCCGAATAAATATATAACAACAGCTCACAGCCTGTTGTCCGAAACCCGCGAATTTGAGCGCGGCGTAACAGCGGCAGTGAATGCCTCCGTTCAACCTCTGTTGGAGCGCTACGTGACACGGCTGAGCGACGAACTAGCAGCTCAGGGATATGCAGGCGATGTACTTGTGATGAACGGCAATGGTGGCATGATATCTTCAAAACTGGTGGCAAAAGAAGCGGCAAAGACAGTGATGTCGGGTCCTGCCTCGGGCGTAATGGCAGCGGCTTACACCGGGCGCCGCGCGTGCGAGCCGAATCTGCTGAGCTATGATATGGGCGGGACATCTACAGACGTGGCGCTGATCTTAAACGGCACGCCGCCCGTATCAAACGAGATTGAGGTCGAATATGCGATGCCAATCCACGTTCCGATGGTGGACGTACGTACGGTCGGCGCAGGCGGCGGGTCTATCGCGCGGGTCAATCCGGCTGGGCTGCTAGAAGTTGGTCCTCATAGTGCAGGCGCAGACCCCGGCCCAATTTGCTACGGTAGAGGGGGAACGGATCCGACTATTTCAGACGCAAATATGCTGCTCGGCCGGCTGAACCCTGAAAAGCTAAATTCGGTGACGGGTGGCATCAGCACCGATGACATCGCTTCGATTTTCCAAACTAAACTCGGCACGCCGCTTGGTGTCGATGCACGTGCTGCCGCTGAGGCGGTGATCCGCCTAGCCAATGCCAAAATGTCCGGTGCAATACGCATGGTGTCGCTGTCGCTGGGCGCCGATCCGCGCGATTTTGCGCTATTCGCCTTTGGTGGAGCTGGGCCGCTTCACGCAGCAGCCCTTGCCCGCGAACTAGGCGTGCCCCGCGTCTTGATCCCGGCCCGTCCTGGAATTACAAATGCGCTTGGGTGCGCCATTGCAGATTTGCGCCACGACTTTGTGCAAACCATCAACCAGTCCCTTGATACGGTAGATGTGCAGGTCTTGCATAACGTCTTTGCAGCGCAATCGTCAGCTGGACAATCCGCCCTGAAACGCGAGGCCATCAAAGTGTGCGAGGTCCAGACAGAATTCAGTGTGGACATGCAGTTTCTAGGTCAAAGCCACGTGATCCGTGTCCATTTAAACCATGGCACACCAACCGCAACGGAACTGCGCAAAAATTTTGAATCAGTCTATTGGAAGCGTTTTAAGGTGGATTTACCACAGATCAGGGCGAGGATAGTCAATGCCAATTGCTCAGTCATCGGGGTTTGCGATCCTATCGACCTGTCACAACTCATTGATCCGGCAGGGCGTCATGACACCGCAATGCCTGTGACCACGCGGGATGTGTATTTTGACGGTGCCGCATTTAAAACGCCCGTCTACTGGCGCGATCACTTGCCGCAAAATGTGCAGCTAAACGGTCCCGCGGTGATCGAACAACTGGATTGCACCATCCTGATCCCACTGGGCGATCACGTGACTGGCGGTGTGGATGGTAACCTCACGATCCACATAGGGGGTGCTAAATGAGCATTGATCCAATCACACTTTCCGTCATCCAGGCTGGCCTGCAGCAGGTCTGCGACGAAATGGACCTTAGCTTTTCGCGAGCTGCTTTCTCGCCCGTGATTGCGGAAGCGAACGACAGGTCAGATGGCATTTATGCAGCCGAAGACGGGGCGCTGATTGCACAAGGTACGGGGGGGTTGCCTGTGTTTGTCGGCACCATGCAGTATTCGACCCGTAAGTTGATCGAAATGATCGCAGCAGGCACCGTGGCCAAGCCTAAACCCGATGACATCTATATCGTCAACGATCCCTATCTTGGGGGCACGCATCTTATGGACGTTCGGTTCGCACGACCGTTTTACCGCAAAGGTGAAATCTATTGCTGGCTCTCGAACACCGGACATTGGCCCGATACAGGTGGCGCTGTGCCGGGTGGATTTTCGGCCTCTGCCACGTCTGTGGAACAGGAAGGGCTGCGGCTGCCTCCCGTGCGCCTTTTCAAAAAAGGGGTCTTAGACCAGGAAATCTATTCGATCATCTGTTCAAACATTCGGGTCGCGGATCAACGGATCGGGGATGTCAAAGCCCAAGCCGCCGCCCTGATGGTCGGCGAGGATCGGTTGAATGCTCTGCTGGACAGATACGGGGACGACGTTGTAAAAGCGGCCATTGCAGAATTGAGGGTTCGTTCAGACACACAGATGCAAGCGTTTATCGAAGAAATTCCCGATGGAAACTATAGCTCGACGGCTTGGATCGACAGTGACGGCGTAGTGAATGAACCTCTAAAAATTCATTTGAAGATCAAGAAAACAAGGGGCCACTTGCAATTCGACTTCTCCGAAAGTAGTCCGCCTTGCATGGGGCCGATGAACTCAGTTCTGGCCACGACGCTTTCGTCCGTTTACCTCGCGATGCGACACATATTTCCAGAGGTGCCAATCAGTGCTGGCGCGTTCACACCCTTGGAGATCTTGCAGCCTAAGGGCACATTCTTGGATGCAGAATACCCGCGTCCCGTATCAGGGTGCGCCGCAGAAGTCAGTCAACGCATTGCAGAGGCCGTTTTTGCAGCCCTTGTAGAAGCGCTCCCGCACCGCGTAACCGCCGCACCAGCAGGTACAAGCGGAAATTTTGCACTGGGTGGGTTTGATCCTGAAACGGGGCGTGATTTTGTGATGTATCAACTGTCAGGGGGGGGGTACGGTGGCAACATAGATCACGACGGGCTGTCCAACGGATGTTCGACCATCGGCATATCCAAGGCACCACCCGTAGAGATCATGGAACAGAATTTCCCGGTCCTATACCACCGCTACGCTCTGCGCGAAGGATCAGGTGGTGCAGGACAGCATCGCGGCGGCCTAGGGCTGGATTATGAGGTCGAACTGCGACGTGGTAACGCCCGTGCAAGTTTTGTTATGGATCACGGCCGCTTCGGCCCGCAAGGGGCGCTGGGGGGCGCAGACGGCGCCGTAAACGAGGTCGAGGTTTGGCGCGAGGGCGTCAAATACATTCCCGAACACTTGTCCAAGGAACAAGATATCCCGCTGCAAGCAGGCGACCGCGTCCGGGTGAAAACACCCGGCGGCGGTGGCTATGGCCCCGCATTAGAGCGAGACTTAGACTTGATTAAAGAAGACAAGCGGCTGGGACGGAATTAGGCGTTTAATCGGTGTGCCTAACAATTTAAAAATCCATGACCCGTTTAGATGATAAGACGATTATTGATGACCGAAGCACATTGTTCTCTATAATCTGAGAGCACATTAAAAAACTGTATTTATTTAGAAAAATACCAACTCAAAAATGGTAGTCCTATCGCATTTTGTACTGATAAACATACTGTGTTCCGCGTTCCAAAACCCAATCAAAACATGTCTGGCATGACGCGATTTGGCCTATTGCTCGCGGAGCTAAACATATTTATCCTTTGTTCAAATAGCTCGCAGGCTAAAGGCCACCTCCAGCACGCAAACCGCATGGCGCTGGATCTGCTGGTCAAAGAGTTGCGGTTCGCGTAAATGAACTGGTTGTGCTTGCCGGCCTTAACCCAGACCAACATGCCCATCGCCTGAGGGCACAGTCAGGTAGACAGCGCCCGCGCACGCTCAACCGGAAGCTGATGTTTTGTGATGAGCGTGTAAGCGCAGTTGATGTGTCAACCCAAAGCTAGATTCTCAACCCACTCATGCAGTTGCAAAACGAGTTAAGCCTGAGCTATTTGTTCACTGCATATGACCTGTTGGTCGTCCGTCATACTTTGGGCCGTGCCGCAGTGATGTATCGGGGAGTTGTTGCCGAAGAAGGGATAGCAGAAGAAATTTTCTCCTATCCTGTCCATCCCTGTATATATCGAGGTTATATGGTCCGCGATCCTGGTGCCGGATCCAACGTTGCGCGTCAAACGCTATCGCATCATTCCTGACGCTGACATACCAAGCCTGTTGCATCCAGTAAGGGGCTGTCTTTTTGCCACCCCCCTGCCCATTGGGCGAAGAAAGCTGTAAAAATGAAAGCCGCAATTGATATAAACCTCGCCGGGGCATCAGATTTTGTGTCCGGTCCGAGTGTTCCAATAAGTTCAACAAACTGCGTTATGCGTTTTCGCGCCACTCCGGCTCAAAGTGAAATGCTGCTTAAACAATCTGGTCGGGTATCAACAAATTTAATTTATTACAAGTAATTTAGGCTGTTTTAGGCGAAAGAGATATGCGCACAAAACCTAGTAACGCAGAAAAAACAGGTGCTGACATCTTCAACCATTGGCACAACAATTGAATATATAAATAAAAGCTTGACAGAAATTTTTCCGACCCTTCTAATCATTATGAGTTTAAGAACAAGCTGCGCGGCGTGCCGGAGCCAACTCTGTTCTTTCGGGGCGTAGGAGATAAAAATTAATTAAGAGGCATTTACATGACTTGGTTTATCGTTGGTGTTTTGCTTGTTATTACGGCAGTAATTTCGGTTCTTTTTCTAAACCGGTATTACCGTAAGGCATCGCGGGAAATTAGCGTTGTCCGTACCGGCCAGGGTGGACAGAAAGTTGTGCTAGATGGAGGCTGTCTTGCCTTGCCCTTTCTGCACAAGGTCGCTGAAGTAAACATGCGCACCTCAAAGCTTGACATTGAACGCGCAGGCTCGAAATCGATGATCACAAAAAATCGACTGAGGGTTGATGTGGCCGCTGAATTCTATGTTCGGGTGCGGGACAGTACCGAAGGTGTGGCCACGGCCGCCCAGGCCCTCGCCGGTAAATCATTTCGCGCGGCCGATCTGGAGGAAATCCTTGAAGGTAAGCTGGTCGACGCTATGCTGTCGGTCGCGGCGCGCTATACTATGGACGAATTGCAGGACAATCGGGCCGCTTATGTCAAGGAAGTCAGCGATATTCTAAGCAACACCCTGGCACAAAGCGGTCTAATGCTGGAATCCATGTCGCTTACGCGGATCGACCAGACGCCGTTTCATACGTTAGACGAAAATAACGCTTTCAACGCGCTGGGGATGCGGCGGTTGGCCGAAATCATCGCCGTGAACAAAAAAGAACGTGCTGTCATCGAGGCAGACGCCGATGTGTCTGTGCGTCAAAGCCAGCTTGATGCGACAAAGCGCAAGCTGACGATCACACGTGAGGAAGAAGAAGCAATGATCACCCAGCAGCGTGAGATCGAAATAGCACGCTCTCGCTCTGCTGCAGAAACAGCAGAGGAACAATCAGTCTCGGAGAGACGCCGCGAGGCCGCACGCATTGATCGCGAGCGTGAAGTCCGTTCGTCAGAGATTGCGCGTGACACTGAATTGCGTCGGCAAGCGCTTGAATCAGAGCTAAAATCTTTCCTCAAGCAATCAGAGAACTCCATCACGATGGCGGAAAAGCGTGGTGAAGAAGCCAAGGCCGAAGCCGACGCTATTGCAGCAAAGGGTGAGGAGGCAGAAGCCGAAGAGCGTGTGCGCACCATTGTCGAAACTGCCGCTGCTGAACGAGCCAAATCCCTCGCTCTGATCCGTGCAGCGCAGCAAGCAATGGTGGACGACACACGCGTGAAATCTGAAGCGGACACGATTACTTCAACTGCACAGGCGCAAGCGAAGGCCATGATCGAAACTGCCAATGCTGACAGAGATCGCTTGTTATCAGAGGCGAAAGGCCGAGCGGCCATCATCGCCGCCGAAAATGCACAAACGCCCGAGCTCATGGCGATGAGGCTTGATGAACAGCGCATGCGCACCTTACCGCAGCTGGTCGAAAAGATGATGAAACCCACCGAAAAGATCGAAAGCATCCGCATCAACCAGATGAATGGCTTCAATGGCGCTAGTGGCGGCGATGGAGGTGACGACAAGTCTACCGTCAATCAGGTGGTTGATGCCGTGCTCAGCATGGCGCTGCAACTCCCCGCTGTTCAAAAGCTGGGCGAGGAGGTCGGCATGAACATCGGCGACGGCGTGCGCGGCCTTTCAAATTCACTCAACGGCAAAACCGCTGGGGATACCCCGAAAATCACGTCGGATGATGCTTCGTCCGATAAACAAGACTGACCTGCGTCCGCGTTAGTCACTCACCGAAAGGAGACACCATCAATGACACTTTCCCGCAGAGATTTTGTAATGGGCACTTCCGCTCTGGCCCTAACCGCTCCGGCTACCATCGCCCGCGCACAATCAGACAACATCAACTTTGCTTCGATCCTCGACCTTTCAGGGGGCCTCGACATCTATGGAGCGCCCATGGCCGAGACCACCAAGCTGGCCATTGAGGACATCAACGCCGCAGGTGGCCTGTTGGGTCGCGAGGTCGAGCTGAAGATGTATGACGCGCAGTCCACCATCCAGTTCTACACCCAATTCGCAACGCAGGCCGCTGCAGGTGACAAGGCCGCGACGGTCCATGCGGGCATTACCTCAGCCTCACGCGAGGCGATCCGGCCCACGCTGGCGCGGTTCAAGACACTCTACTTCTACAACACTCAGTACGAAGGTGGCGTATGCGACTACAACAACTTCTGCACCGGCTCCACGCCAGCGCAGACTGTGGCCAAGGTTGTACCTTATGCCATGAACAAATGGGGCAAGAAGGTTTATATCGTTGCGGCTGACTATAACTACGGTCAGATCACCGCCCAGTGGATGCAGAAGTTCGTCGCTGATAATGGCGGCGAAACGCTGGATGTTGAATTCTTCCCGCTGGATGTCACCAATTTTGGTCCGACCATCAACAAAATCCAGACAGCCAAGCCTGACATGGTGATCTCCGCCCTTGTGGGCGGCGCGCATGTTTCGTTCTACCGCCAGTACGCGGCGGCAGGCATGCTAAAGGAAATCCCCATAGCCTCTACCACTTTCGGTGTAGGCAACGAGCAAAAGCTGATCTCAGCCGAAGAAGGCAATGGCATCATCGCATCCTACGGCTATTTCGAAGGCGTCGACAACTCTGCGAATAAAAATTTCCTCGCACGGTTGGAGGCCAAGCTGGGCGCAGACCGTCCGGTGATGAACGAGCTGGCGATCCGGTCTTACGAGGGTGCGATGCTGTGGGCCGAGGCGGTTAAGGCTGCCGGTACCATCGACCGCGAACCGGTGATTGAGGCGCTGCGTTCTGGCCTCAGCTATGACGGGCCTTCAGGCAAGGTGACTATCGATTCCCAGACCAACCATTGTTCCATGAATGTCTACATCGGCGAATTGGCCAATCAGGAATGGAAAATCGTGGAATCCTTTGACAACCAGCCCCCTGCGGATACGCAGCTGGTTTGTGACCTAAACGCGAACCCCAACCAGTCTACCTTCTTGTTTGAAAACGGTCTGGAAGCGGCAGGCATAAAATAAACGCCTTTGGCCCGGTTCACACCGGGCCAACCCTCCACCTTCTTTTTCCCCGCAGGAGAACGCCTTGGATCTTGTCGTCGCAGTTCTTTTTCAGCTTGTTTATGGCATCGCAAGCCTTGCGCTGATCAGCCTTGGGCTGGCGATTATCTTTGGTATGATGCGGGTAATCAATCTGGCGCATGGCGAGTTTCTGATGCTGGGTGGCTATACCGTTGTGGTTGCTACCAACGCAGGTGTAAATATCTGGATCGCGATGCTTATCCTTGCGCCAGCGGTTGTCGGCCTGATCGGTGTGATCGTTGAGCGGCTGCTGATTCGCTGGCTTTACGGCCGCATGGTGGACACGTTGCTGGCTACATGGGGGCTGTCGCTGTTGTTGATCGGGCTGGTCACGTCGATCTTTGGCGCCTCTACCAGCACGACAATTTCCCCGCCGCTCGGGATCATCCGCATCGGCGATTATTCTGCCTCGGGCTACGAGCTGTTCCTGACCGGTGTGACCGTAGTACTTTTTATTGCGGTCTGGGCCACACTGAAAATGACCAAGCTGGGGCTGGTCGCACGCGGCACCATGCAGAACCCCGAAATGTCCGCTGCTCTGGGCGTGTCCAACGCGCGCATCTATATGATTACCTTTGGCTTAGGTGCCGCTGTCACAGGTCTGGCTGGTGGGTTACTGGCGCCTTTGACAGGCGTGCTGCCCACCATCGGGGCCACGTATATTGCCAAGGCTTTCATCACTGTCATCTCGGGCGGAGCGTCGATCCTTGCGGGCACGGCGGCAGGCTCGATCCTCCTGGGAGGGATCAATGGGATCTTTGCGTTTATCACTGGACCCACCATTGGTGAGGTCGCCTTGCTTGTCTCAGCGATCATTCTGCTGCGGCTTTTGCCACGCGGAATCACGGGGCGGTTCTTCCGTAAATTTCTATGAACGGTAACGATACATTGCGCGCAATGAAGCCTGTGTTTGTCTTTGCACTGATCGGGATCGTATTCATGTTTGCAGCACCCTACGCGCTGCAGTTATTCACTATCATCAACCTGACCACAGCTATTGCGCTGTCGGTCCTCGCTCTCAGCCTTGCATTGGTTTGGGGCTATGGCGGCATCTTGTGTTTTGGACAGGTCGCGTTTTTCGGGCTTGGCGCTTACGCCTACACCATTGCTGCGATCAACTTTGGCGGATCGACCTGGGCCATTCTGGTGGCGGTCCTGGTCGCCGCTGCCTTCGCGGCCCTGCTGGGGTATTTTGTTTTCTTCGGACGGGTCTCGGATGTGTATCTGGGTGTCATCACTTTAACGGTCACACTGATCTTCTTTTCTCTGATCCGCCGTACCTCCGGGCCTGATTACAAGATCGGCAATGCGCTGATTGGCGGCTTTAACGGGGTCACCTCACCGCCACTGAATTTGCCATGGAATACCTCGTCCTTTCTGTTTCCGGAACATGTGTTCTATGTCGCCATGGCGGCCCTTATCCTCTCCTATGTCTTTTGTGGCTGGCTGGTAAACACTCGTTTTGGGCGGGTCTGCGCGGCTATCCGCGAGAATGAACTGCGCAGCGAACTACTGGGATACGACTCGCGCCTATACAAACTTGGCATCTTTACTATCGCAGCCGGTATAGCGGCGATTGGGGGGGTGTTGTTCTGCAATGGCGTGGGGCGGATCACTCCGGATGTATTCAACCTCTACAACGCGGCCCTCACGATCATCTGGGTGATCGTCGGCGGGCGCGGCACGCTCATCGGACCGATTGCCGCTACATTTGGCCTGTTCTATCTGACCTCCGCTCTTGGAGGGCAATCGGTACTTAACAACAATCTTGTGCTGGGTATTATCCTAATCTTCTTTGTTCTGCTGGTGCCCAAGGGTGTGGCCCCCACCTTGACAGATTGGTTCACCAAACGCCGCAAGCCCGTGCACAATAGCCGCCGTCGGCGCAGGCAGGGGCGCAGTACATGAGCCGCAAACGCGACAAGCGCGAGGTCATCGTCGAGACCCGAAATCTGGCCATGCATTTCGGCGGCGTGCGCGCCGTGGATCAGGTGGATTTTACCCTTTACGACAAGGAATTGCGCTGTCTAATCGGCCCCAATGGCGCAGGAAAATCTACGTTTTTCAAGTGCCTCACCGGTCAACTTTCCCCGACATCAGGTGAGGTGATCATCCGCGGCCAAGATACAACGCTCGCAGAAACGCACGAGATTGCCAGCCTTGGCGTTGGCATCAAAACGCAGGTTCCCAACCTTTTTGACGGGTTGAGCGTTGATGAAAACATCTGGATGTCTGCCCGCCGCTGGAAAAACAGCAAGCGCGCTCGCAGCCTGACCTCGGAAACGATCGAGCGGATGAACCTTGGCGATATGCGGCGCAAGATCGTGAACCAGCTTTCCCATGGTCAGCGGCAATGGGTAGAGCTAGGCATGGTTGTTGCAGCGGAGCCGTGGCTGGTTCTCCTGGACGAACCCGCCGCGGGTATGACCCATGAAGAAACTGCGCGTACCGCCGAGTTGATCAAAGAGATTAACACGCAAGCCGCCTTGATTGTGGTCGAACACGACATGCAGTTTATCCGCATGATTTCGCAACAGGTCACCGTTTTCCACGAAGGGCAGATTTTGATGGAAGACACTATGGAGGCCATATCAAAAGACAGGCGCGCTCGCGAAGTCTATTTGGGGAGCCGCGCATGAGTGCTCTGCTTAAAGTCAAAGGCCTGATGGCAGGTTATGGTAAGGTGCCGGTTCTGCACGGCATCAACCTGGAGGTCGGTGAAGGCGAAATTCTTGGCGTGCTGGGGCACAACGGCATGGGGAAAACCACGCTGCTGAAAACCCTGATGGGGATTGTACCTGCGACCGGCGGCCAGGTCATCTTTGACGGCGAAGACCTTAGCGAAATGAAGTCTTCGGGCCGCGCATCCATGGGTTTAGGCTATGTACCGCAAGGACGCGGTATCTTTCCAAATCTGAGTGTACAGGACAATCTGCGCATGGGGGTGGCCGCCCATGACATGGACGAAGTGGATGCGATTGAACGCGTGCTCGCTGATTTTCCGCGCCTTGAACGGTTGATGGACCGCGATGGTGGGGCATTATCTGGCGGAGAGCAGCAGCTGTTGGCGCTGGCGCGTTGTTTAATATCTGAACCAGACCTCATCTTTCTGGATGAACCGACCGAAGGCATCCAACCCTCTATCATTGATGAGATTATCGAGTTGTTGCAGTCGCTGAACAAGCGCAGCGGCATCGCTATTGTTCTGGTAGAGCAGAGCCTTGATTTTATCACTGCCTTGTCCGAACGCGTGCTGTTGATCCAGAAAGGTACGATCACTGGTGAGATTTCTGGATCAGAAGCCTCCGATCCCGCCCTGATCGAAGAGTTTACCGGTTTGGGTGCTTCGGGGGGCTTGGCAAAATCTGTGCCTGGCCCTGCGATGGGGGCATCTACCAAAGCCCCTTCTTCCCAGATGCGCAGCACTTTGATCCCTTCTCCCACCGCGCCGTCTTGGCCTACCAATACGCCCTCCCTTATGGAAAGGATGTCTTACATGACCGTCCAACGCCCCACCCTATCCCAGATGAAAGACGTCGTCTCTCAGCTGGGGATGAGCATGTCCGATGCCCGTGTGCAAGAGTTCCTGAACGTGATGCAAGGCACGCTGGATGCCTATGACATTGTCGACGGGCTGCCCGATTATCTGCCCCCAGTGCTGTATCCCCGCACCTCGGGGCACCGCCCGACTGTCGAAGAAAACCCGATGAATGCGTGGTACGTAAAGACCGAGATCAAAGGCGCCCCGCGTGGTCCGCTTCTGGGCCGCAGTGTTGCGCTTAAGGATAATGTCTGCCTTGCCGGTGTGCCAATGATGAACGGCGCGTCGACGCTCAAGGGCTATGTCCCTGATCTGGACGCCACCATTGTGACCCGTCTGCTGGACGCCGGTGCCACCATCGCAGGAAAAGCCCATTGTGAATATTTTTGCCTGTCTGGCGGCTCGCATACTAACGCGGCTGGCCCAGTACATAATCCGCATAAGCATGGCTATTCTGCCGGCGGATCGTCTTCTGGTTCGGGTGCCTTGGTGGGCGGAGGTTTGATCGACATGGCCATCGGCGGCGACCAAGGTGGGTCAATCCGCATGCCTGCCTCCTTTTGTGGCTGCTATGGGATGAAGCCTACCCATGGTCTTGTTCCCTATTCCGGCATCATGCCAATTGAGAACACCATCGACCATACCGGCCCAATGACGCAAAATGTCATGGACAATGCGCTGATGCTGGAAGTGATCGCAGGGCCCGACGGCCTTGATCCGCGACAGTATGACGTGAAAACGGAACGCTACACTGCCGCCGTTGGAGGTGGCGTTTCTGGCCTACGGATTGGCGTGATCAAGGAAGGCTATGAACAACCCGGTGCTGAGGAAGATGTCAACGACAAGGTGCGTGCCGCCGCTGAAACTCTGCGAAGTTTGGGCGCCACCGTGGACGAAATTTCAGTACCCTGGCACGTGCACGGCGTCGCGATCTGGACACCCATTGCGCTAGAGGGGCTGACCCAGCAGATGATGCTGGGTAATGGCATGGGCACTGGCTGGGAGGGGCTTTATACAACCTCATTGCTGGAGTATCACTCCAACTGGCGCACCCGCGCGGACGAGCTGAGCGATACGCTCAAGATTTCCATGCTGATAGGCCAATATCACCTCAAGCACACGCGCGGTCGCTATTATGCCAAAGCGCAGAACTTGTCGCGGCAGCTGCGCGATGAGTTCAACAAAGTATTTGCTGCTTACGACTTGTTGCTGACGCCAACAACCGCGATGAAGGCACCGCCGATCCCGTCCAGCGACGCCACGCTGGAAGAATGGTGCCAACGTGCGTTCGAGAATATCACTAACACCGCAACATTCGACGTCACAGGCCATCCAGCGATGTCGGTGCCTTGCGGCATGTCAGACGGGTTGCCCGTTGGTCTGCAAATCATTGGGCGGCGTTATGATGAAAGCACGATCTACCGCGCCGCCTCGGCCTTTGAACAGGTGGGCGACTGGCGCGAGATGTAGGCTGGAGCTGTTATGACACGTCCAATCAACGGTCTTTCACATGTAAAAGGAAGCACCAAACGCCCTTTGATCCATGCGACGATACCAGGCTTCATGGCCGAGGTGCGCAAACGACATGGGCACCGCATGGCCACGGTTTTTAGCCAGACCGGAGAGCGCTGGACCTATGAAGACCTTATGCGTCGGGTGGACCGGTTGGCAGCCGGACTGTTGTCGATCGGAGTCTACAAGGGCGACCGAGTGGGCATCTGGTCACCCAATAGACCGGAATGGGTGCTGACACAATTTGCCACGGCGCGGATCGGTGCAATCTTGGTGAACATCAACCCCGCTTACCAGACGCTCGAACTGGAATACGCCCTGCGCCATGCTGGGGTCAGCACGTTGATCACCGCAGCGCAATTTCGAGAATCAGATTATCTGGGCAAGCTGCGGGATCTTGCGCCCGAACTTGCCACCGCTCAGACCGGTCACCTGCACAGTAAAAAGCTGCCCAAATTGCGCCGTATCGTCCAGATTGGGTCCGACCCTATGGCGGGTGCGATTTCTTTTGACGAGGTCATGACAAGGGGCAATGCCGCGCCCAAGGCCCGCCTTGATGGAATCAGCGCGGCGCTGAAACCGGGTGACGCGATCAACATCCAGTTCACTTCTGGCACTACAGGTCACCCCAAGGGTGCGACCCTGAGTCACTTCAATATCATCAACAATGCCATCTCAACAGCGCGTACCATGCAGCTGACACCGGATGATGCGCTGTGCATTCCGGTGCCGCTATATCATTGTTTTGGGATGGTGCTGGGCAACCTTGCGGCGGCATCTTACGGCGTCAAAATGGTCTTTCCGAGCGAAGGGTTTGACCCACTTGCCACCTTAAAGGCCGTCGAAGCTGAAGGTTGCACCGCGCTGCATGGCGTGCCCACCATGTTCGTCGCGATGCTGGATCATCCAGAGTTTGCCCGCTTTGATCTGCGCCGACTGCGGACGGGGGTGATGGCCGGATCTCTCTGCCCTGCGTCGCTGATGGCCCGCGTGATGAAGGATATGCATTGCAGCGGCATCACCATCGGCTATGGTATGACAGAAACCAGCCCGATCTCGTTTCAGTCTGATCCCGGCGATCCACCCGCGCGGCGAGTTTCTACTGTGGGCCGTATTCAGCCGCATGTTGAGTGCCGCGTCGTTGATGATGCGGGGCGAACCCTCCCGGTGGGGCACCAAGGCCAGTTGCTGACACGGGGCTATTTGGTGATGAAGGGTTATTGGAATGATCCTGAATTTACCGCCCACGCCATCCATGACGGCTGGATGCATACGGGCGATCTCGCGACCATCGACACCGAAGGCTATTGCCAAATCACCGGACGTGCGGGCGATATGCTGATCCGGGGCGGTGAAAATATCTATCCGGCCGAGGTTGAAGACCTGCTGCTGACACATCCTGATATTGCACAGGTGCAGGTCTTTGGTCTGCCTGACGCGCGGCTGGGCGAAGAGGTGGCCGCTTGGATCATCCTGCGCCCCAATGCTGATCTGACAGCAACCGGACTGCAAGACTGGTGTCGCGAAAAAATTGCCCGCTTCAAAGTACCGCGCCATATCCGATTTGCGGATGAAATGCCGGTGACGGCTACGGGCAAACCCCAAAAATTCAAGATGCAGGAGGCTATGTGCGCAGAGCTTGGCATTGCCTTGCCCACCTGATTTTAGGAGGAAACCACCCATGCATACCCTGACCGCCATCATTCGCGCCCAAAAGGGCTATGAAGATAAAGTAAGCGCCGAATTGCTGAAGGTCGGTGTGTTTGCCCGCGACAACGAACCCGACACGATCGGCTTTCATGTCGCGCAAGACCCTGACGATACTTGCGTTTTTATAACATTTGAGAGGTTCACCGATAAGGCTGCAATGGACCGGCACAACAGCGGTGCCGGCTCTCAAGGTTTCTTTGCCGCAGCGGGCGATCTGCTGGACGGCGATGTGACTGTGGTGACCGCTAAAGAAATCTGGTGCGCGTAAGTCTAGAGCTGCACACCCTTCGTCAGCGCCCCGTCAATTACCAGATTAGTGCCTGTGGTAAAGCTTGACGCCGGGCTGGCCAGAAACACGACGCCCCGAGCAATTTCTTGCGGGCTGGCCATGCGGCCCATCGGGTTCATCCCCATCGCTTCGTCAAACAATGCTTTGTTGTTTTGCTCGATATTCTGCCAGATTCCACCCTCGAAATAGGTGTTGCCTGGCGAAACAGTGTTGGCGCGGATGCCCATCGGTGCCAGCTTCAGAGCCTGTCCGTGCGCGTAGTGCACCAAGGCTGCTTTGAAAGCGCCGTATGCCGGTCCGGTAAAGTCAATTTCGCGCCCCGAGACGGACGAGATGAGCGTGATCGATGGGGCCTTGGATTTCTTCAGAAACGGAATGGCTGCGTTCACCAATCGTACCGAATGCATCATATCAACGCCAAATCCGGCTTCCCACGCTGTCTCATCATCCGCCACCGCAAGGGCCGAAACATTGGCAACAACAATGTCGATGCCCCCCAAAGCAGAGCCGGAATCTGTGACCCATGATTTCAACGCATGTTTGTCTGCCACATCGACCCCACGTCCGATGGCGCTGACTCCTCTGGCTTTGAGCGCCTCAATCGTGTCGGTCACCCCGGCACTGTCACGCGCACAGATGGCGATATTTGCACCTTCAGCGGCAAAAATCTCAGCGCACTGGCGGCCAATCCCTTTGGTCCCGCCGGTGATGAGCACGTTCAGTCCTTTTAGTCCAAGATCCATTTTATGACCCCTATTGTTCAATGTATTTTTTAAGCATAGACGCGCCCAATGTGTATTTCGGATCGACCATATTCCCAACCCGCATTTTCCCCGCCTGCGTAGCAAGAAAATAGGCCTCTGATTCCTCAAAATCATAGTCCTCTACCAACCAGCGGATCAGGTCACGGTAGGCCATGCGGGCGGCGTCTTCCATAGGGCGTGCACTGCCTAGGGACATGATGAAGTCTTCAGTTTCAATCCGTACACCGGGTATAGACCAGCCTTTGATGAGGTCGATCTGCAACGTCACTGTGGCCGGAATCTCGACCGCCACACCACATAGTTCACCATCCCCCTGACGCCCATGGCAATCCCCGATGAAGAAATGCGCGCCTTCGCGTTGCACCGGAAAATAGATGATCGCGCCGGGCGCCACATCAGGACAATCCATATTTCCGCCCCAATAATCGGGTTGCAGCGAGCTGACCGCTTCAATCTCTGGGCTGACGCCCATGGTGCCAACAAAAGGTTCATAAGGCAGTGTGACACGGTCTGAGAATTTGACGCCGCCCGCCGGCGTGACTTCCATTTTCTTGACCCGTTCGGCGATCGGCGCGTTCAGCATTTGATTTCCATCCGCTACCAGCGCGCCAAAGCTGGGGATCAGCGCAGTTGTTCCAACGGGCTGTGGCCCCCGCGGCAAAAGCGAGTGGATATGCACGGCCAATACATCACCTTTCTCCGCCCCTTCCACAGCTATGGGCCCGTTTTGTGGATTGACGAAAGGCATGTTCAATACCTGAGACGGCAAATCATCCTCAGTCTTGATCGCGCCTCCGAAGGCGTCGAGCGTTTCAACCGCTACCACATCACCTGGTGCGATGCGCATGACCGGCTCTGCATAGGGACCATAGACATAGTGAAACTTGCCTTGGTCTTCTTCGCTCAGGCGGTGTTTGGCACCGGCTTGCCCCTTGGCGACCGCGTGGCGGCCCATGATTGACCTGTCTGTCCATCTCATGCTGTTCTCCCAGTTTTTGTTATCAATCCGTTATTTTCTTAAGCGCCCATATTTGGTTGGCGGGTGTGCCAATCTGTAGCGCTCTGATAGGCATGTGCGGCGCGTATGATCGCCGCCTCGCCCAGTTTCGGCCCAACAATCTGCATGCTCAACGGCATGCCCACGCTATCAAACCCATTCGGGAGGGTCACGGTCGGGCTGCCAGTAAAATTGTAAGGTGCCGTGTACCGCATGATGGTACCCAGAACAGCCGGATCGGCACCATAGTCAGCCATATCGGCTAGGCTTGGGGTTGGCGTAGGCATTGTCGGGCAAAGCATGCAGTCTATGTAGCTAAACAACGTTTCAAAGGACGCCGTGAATGCGATGCGCAGATAGTGGCCCTCCGCCGCCTGCATACCCGTCATCGCTCGCCCTTCGTCAATCAGCTGAGCGAGGTCGGGACCATATTCATCGGCGCGCGCGGGGTATGTATCCTTGTGTACAACTGCAGTTTCAATCGCGCACATCCCAATCCAGGCATCGACCAGTGCATCATAATCCGGTAGCGTTACCTCAACCACACTTGCGCCAAGATGGGTAAAGACCTCCAAAGCACGTTCTAAGGCATCAGCGACCTGACTTTCCACACCGCCAAGCGCGTAACTGCGATCAATGCCTATGCGCATGTCACGCACGCTCTTGCCGATCTCTGCCATGTAATCCGGTACAGGCACATCCAAAGACGTCGGATCTTGCGCATCCCATCCGGCAATCACTTGCAGCACTGCTGCACAATCTGCTACTGACCGCGCCATCGGTCCCATGTGATCGAGCGAGTTTGCCAGTGCAAAGACGCCATGGCGGCTCACCCGACCCCAAGTTGGCTTAATCCCAGTCAACCCGCATGTGGCACAAGGATAGCGGATCGATCCCCCAGTATCACTGCCCAATGACGCAAAGCACAAACCGGCTGTCGGCGCGACACCAGAACCGCTTGACGAAGTGCCGACCCAGTATTCAGGGTTCCACGGGTTAACGGGGCTAGGAATGGTTGGGTGATGCCCGGTATAGGCGCCTTCGGTCATCGAAAGCTTGCCCAGGATCACCGCCCCAGCGGTTTCGAGTCTATCAACGACTGTCGCATTATAGGTTGGCAGGAAATCCTTGTATATCATCGTCCCCGCGCGGGTTGGCGCATAGGTCGTATAGCACAGGTCCTTGACGGCAATGGGCACGCCGTGCAGCGGTCCTTTATGGATGCCAGCCCCAATCTCTACATCTGCCGTTGCCGCCTGCGCCAGCGCGCGATCTGCGCAGAGGTGGATGTAGCTGTGTAGCCGCCCATCCATGCGCGCGATCAGATCTAGCATGTTTTGCGTGACGCCAGTGGATGTTGCTTCCTCTCGTCGGATCATATGGCCTACCTCAACGAGGCTTTTGAATTGCAAAGGTCTTGGTGTCATCGGGCACTGCGCATCCACTTAGTTCCTACTAAGTGAGTTCTTTGTCGCGCTCCTGCCTCCCATAGAGGAAAACGTTTCCCGTGGTGGGCCGCCCATTACTCCAATAGGATGTTCCATATTGTCAAAATAATTTAAAGGATTTAATTCTCGAAGTTCGGCGCAAATGACCTGCCGCGATGGTCGGTTCTGACAAATATTTGCAGCAAGAGATCCCAAAAAGGCTCTCTCGCACTCGACTACCAAACTATTGCCAAAGCCACACACCTGTTCGAATGCTACGTCCAAACGTCCTACTCCCGAAAATAGAAACAGCAAATTCATTGTTTCAGTCAATACCCTCCTAAAGGGACTGTCAAATTAAACTTGGTTTGAGCTGGCAGGGTGGGTTGTAGCGTCCTTAAATGACAGAACACCCCATCCGGCATTGTCAGAAGAAACTAACTTGAGACGGGGCAGGCGGTTTCGTAGCCTCGCCGTATGACAAAACGCGCTCCATTCAGGTACATGAAACCTGGCCCGGGGTTCCTGGACCATCTTGCCTAGGCCCGTGGACCGGGAACCAAGAGCCGAAGGGGACGTGTCAGTTGAACATTTCCAATTTTGCCTAGGTTGCTCGTTACGCTCAAGATGAAGATTTCGA
>CALGTJ010000043.1 GCA_937901435.1 uncultured Rhodobacter sp.
TGGCACGGTTACCGAGATCTATGATTATCTTCGCTTACTTTTTGCACGTGTTGGAACGCCGTTCAGCCCCACGACCGGTCTGCCGATCGAGGCACAGCAGGTTCAGGACATGGTTGACCGTGTCATGGCGATGGAAGAGGGCACGCGCGGTTATTTGTTGGCTCCAATCATTCGGGACCGTAAGGGCGAGTATCGTAAAGAATTCCTTGAACTGCGGAAGCAGGGCTTTCAGCGTGTCAAAGTCGATGGGCAGTTCTATGAGTTGGACGAACCGCCGACCCTGGACAAGAAATTCCGCCATGACATCGATGTTGTTGTTGATCGAATCGTTGTCAGAGACGGGCTGGAAACGCGTTTGGCGGATAGTTTCCGCACTGCACTCGACCTTGCAGATGGTATTACCATTCTGGAAACTGCGCCATCGGAAGGTGCCGCAGAGCGTTTTACGTTCAGCGAGAAATTTGCCTGCCCGGTCAGTGGCTTTACAATTTCCGAGATTGAGCCACGTTTGTTTTCATTCAACGCACCATTCGGGGCATGTCCGCATTGTGATGGCCTCGGTGTGGAGCTGTTCTTTGACGAACGACTTGTGGTGCCCGATCAGGGCATCACTCTGGCGAACGGGGCGTTGGCGCCTTGGCGGAAGGGAAAATCCCCATATTTCTTGCAAACGATTGATAGCATAGCCAAGCACTATGCCTTCGATACGTCGCTGAAATGGAAAGATCTTCCTGAGAAAGTCCAACAGGTTTTCCTGCGTGGATCCGGGGTTGAGGAAATCGCGTTTCGTTATGATGAAGGCGGGCGCATTTACCAAGTTAGCCGACCCTTTGAGGGTGTGATCCCCAACATGGAGCGGCGCTATCGCGAAACGGATAGCAACTGGATCCGGGAGGAATTTGAGCGATATCAAAACAACCGGCCTTGCGGTGAATGCAGTGGTTTTCGGCTTCGGCCAGAAGCGCTTGCGGTAAAGATTGCGGGCTTGCACGTTGGTCAGGTGGTTCAGATGTCCATTCGAGAGGCCTATGATTGGTGCCTGACGGTGCCGGATGCGCTCACAAAACAAAAAAACGAAATTGCACGCGCCATTCTGAAGGAAATTCGCGAGCGTTTAGGATTTCTCAATAACGTCGGGCTAGAGTACCTCACGTTGAGCCGAAATTCTGGCACCCTTTCGGGCGGGGAAAGCCAGCGTATCCGCTTGGCGAGCCAGATCGGCAGTGGTTTGACTGGTGTGCTGTATGTGCTTGATGAACCTTCGATTGGGTTGCATCAGCGCGATAATGATCGATTGCTGCTGACCTTGAAGAACCTGCGCGATCAGGGAAACACGGTGATTGTGGTTGAGCATGACGAAGAGGCGATCCGAGAGGCGGATTATGTCTTTGATATCGGGCCTGGTGCGGGCATTCACGGGGGGCAGGTGGTCGCCCATGGTACGCCTGCAGAAATAGCCGCAAATGAGGCCTCGATAACGGGGCAATATCTGACCGGCGCGCGCAAGATCGCTGTGCCGACAAGCCGACGAAAGGGGAACAAGAAAAAGTTGAGCGTTATAAAGGCTACGGGCAACAACCTGAAAAACGTATCGGCAGACTTTCCGCTTGGGAAATTTGTCTGTGTGACGGGCGTCTCTGGTGGTGGAAAATCCACTTTGACCATTGAAACCCTATTCAAGACGGCCTCTATGCGCCTCAATGGGGCCCGCCAGACACCGGCGCCTTGTGAGACGATCAAGGGGTTAGAGCA
>CALGTJ010000044.1 GCA_937901435.1 uncultured Rhodobacter sp.
TCGATCTCGCGCTCTATCACAGCGCTTTGCGCAAGCTTTGCCAATGCGGCATGAAATAGCGTATTCTGTTCTGAATAAAGTTCAAAATCAATATGTTGAAGGCGTGCAAAGCAGTGATCGAGACGTTCAAGAATTGGGCGAATTGCAGAAATCTGCGCCTCGCTGATGCCCCGCTCTGCCGCCATCCGTGCCGCTGTGCCTTCCAGCACGCCGCGCAATTCCAACGTGTCCAGAACATCCGCCACGGCAAAGCTGCGCACCACGAAGCCGCCCCCGCTGGCACGCTCTAGCAGGCCCTCTTCGGCCAGTTGCGACATGGCGGCGCGCACCGGGGTGCGAGAGACTTGCAGGTCCTCGGCCAAAGCGACCTCGTATAGCCGCGTGCCCCCTGCCAGATCGCCGCTGAAAATGCGCTGGCGCAGGTCGATCAGCGCGCGCATGGCATGAGTCTTGGCAATCATGGGGCAATCTTCATCTGGCAACTTTGATCTGCCGTGTATACATTTAACTTAGTATCGATGCCAGACCTGATGTCAGACATCAAGACACTGGCGGGAACTGGCGTTTCGGGGCATGTATACATAATGACAGCGTGTAAGGGGATCAGATGACGGCGCAAGAGACACCAAGGTTGATCAGCGAAACGCGTGCGGATGGTTCTGTGGTGATCCGGCAGGCGGGCGCGCTTGGTCCCTATGCGCGCTGCATGAACGAACGCTTGCAGCATTGGGCGCGCCATGCGCCGGATCGCATCTGGCTGGCGGAACGCGCGGGCGATCACTGGCATACGCTGACCTACGCCGAGGGCGCGCGCGCGGTCAAGGCCATCGGGTCGGCTCTGCTGGCCCGTGGCCTGTCGCTTGAACGTCCGCTGATCCTGCTGTCGGGCAATGCGATTTCGCACGCGCTTATGGCCTATGGCGCGCAGCATGTGGGCATCCCCTCGGCGGCGATTGCACCGGCCTATGCGCTATCGGGGGGCGATTACCTGAAACTGCGCGCGGTGATCGGGCAACTGACACCGGGGATGATCTATGCGGATCACGCGGCCCCGTTTTTGCCAGCAATCGAGGCCTGCTTTGCGCCCGACGTGCCGCTGGTGTCGATTACGGGCGCGGCGCAGGACCGCGAAACGCTGGCCTTTGACGATCTGCGCAACACCGCCCCGACCGACGCAATGCAGCGCGCCTTTGCCGCAATCACCCCCGACACCATCGCGAAATTCCTGTTCACCTCTGGCACCACCGGCAACCCAAAGGCGGTGATCCAGACCCAGAGGATGCTGTGCTCTAATCAAGAGATGTTGGTGCAAGCCTATGATTTTATGAAAGAAGAACCGCCCATCGTGTTAGATTGGGCGCCGTGGAACCACACAGCGGCGGGCAACAAAGTGTTCAATATGGTGCTGAACAATGGTGGATCCTATTATATTGACGATGGCCGTCCCAGCCGCGACGGCATCGCCAAGACCCTGCGAAATCTGCGCGATGTGGCCCCGACGTGGTATTTCAACGTGCCGCTTGGCTTTCAGTTTCTGCTGGACGAGATGGACCGCGACACGGCCTTGGCTGACAAGTTCTTTTCCCGCCTGCGGATGCTGATGTACGCGGGCGCCGGGATGAGCGCGGATGTCTGGGACCGCCTCACCGCCAAGGCCGCAGCCCAGGTCCCCGGTGGCCTGCCCATCGTCACCTCGCTGGGCGCGACAGAGACCGGGCCTTTTGCGCTGTACTACACTGACAAGAAGGACCGCCCCGGCAATGTGGGTATTCCTGCGCTGGGCGTTACCCTGAAACTGGTCCCCCAAGAGGGCAAGTTCGAGGCGCGTCTGAAAGGCCCTGCGATCACGCCGGGCTATTGGCGCGATCCTGCGCTGACCGCCGAGGCCTTTGACGAAGACGGGTTTTACAAGCTGGGCGATGCGCTGCGTTACGCCGAACCGGGCAGGCCCGAAGCGGGGTTCATCTTTGACGGGCGGCTGGCCGAGAATTTCAAGCTGGCCACCGGCACCTGGGTCGCTGTTGGGGCCTTGCGCGCGAGTTTGGTCAATGCCCTGGGCGGGCTGGCCTCTGATGTGGTGATTGCCGGAGAAGACCGTCAGGATCTGCGCGCGCTGGTGGTGCCGAACTGGACGGCTCTGGCGGCGATTGCGGGACTGGGCGAGGATCGTGTCACCGAGATCGCGGATCACCCATCTGTAAGACAGACCTTTGCAGAGCGCCTGAGCGTACAGGCCAAAACCGCCGGTGGCAGCGCATCCCGTGTGATGGCGGTGATGTTGCTGAGCGAGCCACTGAGTTTTGACCGGGGCGAGATCACCGACAAAGGCTCTGTAAACCAGCGCGCCGTGCTGCGCGAGCGGGCGGATCTGGTCGCGCTCCTTTACGGCGATGGTCCCGGTGTCATCCATGCGGGCAAGGTCTAGGATGGAGGAGGCTCGGGCTATTCCCTGCCTCTGGATGCGGGGCGGTACGTCGAAAGGCGCGGTCTTCCTTGCACGCGACCTGCCATCCGACCCACAGGCGCGCAATGCCCTGCTGCTGGCGATCATGGGCAGTCCGGATCTGCGCCAGATCGACGGGATCGGTGGCGCGGATCCGCTGACGTCCAAGGTGGCGGTGCTGTCCCCCGCCAGCCGACCGGATGCGGATGTGGATTATCTGTTTTTGCAGGTTTTCGTCGATCAACCGCTGGTCTCTGATGCGCAGGGCTGTGGCAATATCCTTGCCGTCGTTGGCCCCGCCGCCATCGAACGCGGTCTGGTCCCCGTCGCAGGTGACATCACCGCGGTACGCATCCACATGGTCAACACGGGCGAGGTCGCCACAGCGCAGGTCCAGACCCCGCAGGGCCGCGTCAGTTATCGCGGTGCGTCGCGT
>CALGTJ010000045.1 GCA_937901435.1 uncultured Rhodobacter sp.
GCCCTCTTTATACAGCTTGACGCCTGTAGAAGCGATAAAGCGGCTTCCATTTGGCATCTCGCCGACACCACCGACATACATGGAATAGGGGATGTCATCGCCGCCATAGCGCCAGGTTTCCGCCGCCGTCATCGTTTCCAAATTGATGTTATAGCTCAGGGCAAAACCCTATGCCGTCCCGACGGGCGTCTGATCCGGAAGCATATCTTGCGGGCGGCTGGCGATGTAGCCGGACAATTTTGCCAGCATTTCTGCGGCTTCCGGCACATCAAACAGGTTCAGCATTTCGTTTGGATCCGCTTGCAGATCATACATTTCGCCAGCGCCCGAATTCAAATCTACAGTCAGTTTGTGGGTTCGGGTGCGCACCGTTCGCAGTTCTAGCGCGACGCCAACACGTCCGGGCAAAAGGCCCCATTCGTTGCGGGCAAAATCGCGTGTAGCGTCGCCTTCAATCAGGGGGCGCAAGCTGCTCCCATGCTGCGCTAATTGCGCCTCGGCAGTGCCGTAGTCAAAGAATGTCGGCCCCAGATCAAGGGTCGAGACAGGCTCGTCCACGACTTTACCTGCTGGTACGCCTGGTCCTTTCACGATCATTGGAACCTTCAATAGCCCTTCGTAGTGCATCGGGCCTTTCAGGATCAGCCCGTGGTCGCCCAGCCAATCGCCATGATCAGAGATGTAGATGACGATGGTGTTCTCATCCAAACCCTCCTCCATCAGCGTATTCATGATCCGTCCAATCTGGTGATCGATAAAGCTGATCTGGCCGTAAGTGTTGGCAATAATCTCGCGCAGTTGGTCGTCCGTCTGGGGCGAAATGCGGCTGTAGGCCTTGCGGATTTCTGCAAACTTGGGATCGGCAGGTTCGCCCTCTAACGCCGCCTTATGCCACCATGGTTTACCCTCAAAGCTACGAGTGCGGTTCTGGGGCAGGTCGACGTTCGCCGGATCATGCAGACGCGACCAAGGCTCTGGGCAGTCAAACGGGTGGTGCGGATCGGGAAAGCTGACCCATGTGCAAAACGGTTTTTCTGCGTCGCGCCCGTGCCGCAACCATTCAATTGCGCGGTCTGCTGTCCAAGGCGTGTTGTGATAGGCCACAGGCAGCTTTGAGTGCCATACCTGTGCCGCGCCTTTGGTGTCGCCGGCGTTTTCCCACATCAATTTGGTACGCTCATCGCCCTTGCCATCCATATGGTAGAACCGCTCATAGTGTTGGCCCGCAGGCGGCTTTTCAGGTGCCCACCAGTTGTGGCCAACCAACATCAATTCTACATGTTCGAACCCCATATAGGGCCCGTTCCACGTGTCGGGATAGCTGGCAGACGAGCGCAAACATTCGGGCGAACCTGTGGGCTCATAGGTGTGATAGGTCGAAAAATGCGCCTTGCCGAAATAACTGGTTTGATAACCTGCCGCTGCCATTGACCCGCCAAACCCTTTTTCGCCAATCTCTGGCGGCAGATCGATGCCGTTATCATGCACGCCGTGGGTGCGGCACAGCTGCCCTGTAAGGATCGAGGCACGCGCGGGCTGGCAGACCACCGAAGGCGTGATGCAGGCGTCAAACACTGTGCCGCTCGCGGCCAATTGATCCAGATGCGGCGTTTTTATGTTGCGCCCTTTGAACCCCATGCAATCGGCGCGGTGCTGGTCGGACGAAATCAGTATGATGTTTGGTCTACTCATGACGCGGCTTTCTTAGGTTTACGTCCCGAAAAGATAATCACGGCGACGGACATCAGGATAAAGGCTAGGGCGATTGGGTTGTTCAGAAGGAAGAAGGGATCATTACCCGTGGCTGAATAGGCTTGGCGGGCGGTTTCTTCCAGAGATTTGCCAAGGATGAATGCGATGACAAAGGGAAGAGGAGATATGGCAAGTACCCGCATGAAGTAGCCAAGCACGCCAAAACCCAAGGCGAACCATATCGCCTCAAGGCGAGTTTCTTGGACGTAGATTGCAGTGAGAGTCAGCAGCAAGACCGATGGCAGCAAAAGCTGCTTGGGGATGCGGATCATAAAGCCCATGGAGCGCATGAACACGCCGCCAATGGTCCAGTTGAACAGGTTCGCGATGGTCATGCAGGTGAACAAGCCAAAGGCGACCACAAGTTCGGGGTTAACCACGTCGGCAGAGAAACGGAACACCGCAGGGCCGGGGTTGAACCCGCCAATGGTCTCGGTCGCGAGGATCAAAAAGACGGCTGCTGCGTTGCCCGGAATGCCCAGCGACAAAACGGGGATCAGGTTTGCACCGGACACAGCGCTGTTGGCCGCTTCGGTCGCGGCGATGCCCTCTGGCGCACCTTTGCCAAACTCAGGTGCATCGGGCGCTTTTGTCTTGGCATGGCGGGCGCGACCAACCGAATAGCCCAGCGTTGCAGCCAGCGTTGAACCGACACCAGGCAGGGCGCCGATGCCAGTTCCGATGAGGGCCGAACGAGAGATGAAAGGCAGCAGTCGCTTTATCTCTGGCCAGTGCAGTTTTTGATCCCCAGTCTCGGGAACGTTTGGCGTAGGTCTGGACCCTCTATTTTCACGCCACGTTTCCTCCAAGCCTTTGAAGACTGCACCAATGATCAGGACACCAAGGACAGCCGTTGTGATCGGAAAGCCGCGCGATAACTCGTCTGAACCCATCGACAACCGTGGGTAAAAATCCTCGCCTGTGCCGACGTAGACTGCAAGCAATCCCAGCCCGATGGAGATCAGTCCCTTGCCTGGCGACCCGCCAATCACGGCGGCAATGAAGCTGAGTGACAGGATCAGAAGGCCAGTCTTTTCTGGCAGATCCAGATAAGCCTCGACCAGAATGGCAAGAAAAGGCGCGCAGACGAAAAGCACCAGATCGGAAAATGTATCGCCGGAGGCGGACGAGAAGTGTGCGACGCGCAATGCTTTCTTCGCCTGACCCCGTTGCGCCATCGGGTAGCCATCCAATGTGGTCATGAAGGCGTCAGGCGTGCCGGGGGTGTTGAACAAGATCGCAGGGACCGCGCCACCAATGGTCGCACCCTTCATGATGCCAATCAGGAACCCCATGACCGGCAATAGGGCGTCTGGTGAATAGCCAAAGATAGAAATGAGTATCGGCAGCGAAATCGCCATGGCAAAGGGGCCGGCAAGACCGGGCGTCGCACCGACAACGATGCCAAAAAGAAACCCGGCAAGCACCATCACAAGGGTGATCGACACGGCAATGCCAAAGAGGGTGAAAGCTTCGGGGCCTTGGAAGACCGCGAGAACGCCAAGCCAGATATAATCCAGAACGCCCATCAGACGTCGCCATTCGGCGGCAATAGAAGATCCTCGAACGGAACGTCGAACACAAGGATCATAACGACAACAGCCAATACGGCCGTTAACAAACCACGGCGGGAAAATCCACGTTCGACGATGGCGATGATCCCTGAGACCATCATGACCCCGCCCAGAACAAAGCCTACATGTTTCCAACCTGGCGTTGCGCGCAGCAGACGGTATTCGATCGGCTCTGCACGAAACAGATTGGCAATTTCGGCGAAAAAGGGGCCCGCAAAACGCATCACCAAAAGGCTTACAATTGTGACGACCATCAAGCTGGCGATAAAAGAGAAATGGCTATTGCCCAGTACGGGTTGGAACGCGTCGTTCCGTTCAGAAACAAGCAATAGGATACTGCCAACAAGGACAAAACACGCGGCAACTGTGGGGGCCAAAGCATCGCCGATGTTAAACCGTCCACGAACTTTCTCGACAATGCCGCTGTCAGTGTCCAATGGAATCCATACAAAGATCAGCGTGATCGCAAAGATGATGCAGATCAGCCCGATATAGAGGTTGGATCGTGACGGTGAGGGCATTTGCTATCTCCAGATACACTTCGGGCGCCCAGTTTAGGACGCCCGAGGTTGGCTCTAATTACTCAGAAGCTGCTTTAATCAAGCTTTCGGATTCGTCAAAACCCTTCGCCATCAGGGCATCCAGATCAGCGCCTTTGATGATGGCAGCACCACCGAAGGCTTTCTTGATCAACCCGCCTGCTTTGGTCTCCGGATCGGAGGCAACGTCCGCAATTGCATCGCTGAGTGCGGTGCGTGCATCGTCGGCCATGCCAGCAGGCGCGGCGAACATGAAGTAGCCATCACTGTCATAAGCAACGCCCAGATCCGCAAACGTAGGTGCGTCTGGTGTCTGTACTAGCGGTGTGCTCAGCGCTGAGGCCAAATTTACCAGATCACCAGCCGCAACACCTTTGCCCTGAATACCAGCCATAAAGCCCAGATCCATATCGCCAGCGGTGACACCGTTCATGACCTCTTTGCCGCCTTTGACAGAGATGATGTTGAACTCAACGCCCTGCGCCTTGCCCAGAAGGTAAGCCAGATCAGCCAAACGCGGGCTCATCACGCCGAAACGCAGTTGCTCTCCTGCTTTTGCAGCTGCAATTGTGTCACTGATGCTGGTCCAACCTTTGCTGCTTGGGGAAACAACGCCCATCTGGAAACCTGCCGTGGTCGTAAGGCCGGTGAAATCCGAGGGTGTCATGCCTGTCTTGGCGGAATAGAGATTATAGCCAAGCGATTCAGTCACCACCATCCCGATGACAGAGCCGTCAGCAGGCATGTCTTTCATGGCTTTGAGCAAGTTCACGCCACCTTTGCCGGTCACTTGCTCTGGAATAAACTGCCAGCCAGTGCGGGCCTCAAGCTCTTCCGCGATCAGGCGCGCTTGTGTGTCAGCACCGCCCCCCGCGCCAAATGCGATCATCAGCTTGATCGGGCCCGGCGGGGTCCAATCAGCAGCAGTTGCAGATACTGCGGATACAGCAATTCCAAGAGCGGCAACGGCCGCTGCAATAAGGTTTTTCATTGAGTCCTCCCTGACTTTGATTGAAGCAAGCCATAAATCGGTTGCTCAGTCAACAATATAGTTGACGGCACAACTTTTTACCGTGATCATCGATGCTAGAGGTCGACTATGAATGATGAAACTCCAACAACGTTAAATCCGCAGCTAGCCCAGCTTAGCAACTTCCTGACCTATCGCATCTCTCGTGTGCATCAAAAACTCAATGTGCAGGCGTCAAAGATCCTTAACGATTCGGTTGGGGTGACGCTGAACCAATGGCGTATGATTGCTTTCATCGGGGGGGCTGAAACGGTTACAGCTTCTGAATTAGTCCGATATACTACTATGGACAAAGGACTTGTCAGCCGCAACGTGAAGTCTCTTATTGAAAGTGGCCTCGTCGCGTCTTTCAATCACGAAAAGGACAGCAGGGTTCATCTATTGAGCCTAACTCCGGCTGGTGAGTTGGTTTTCGAAACAGCCCTGCCAAAAATGCGCCGCAGACAGGCGAAGCTGCAAGACAACCTGAGTAGAGAGGATGTTGCTACCCTGCGTCGCATCTTAGAGACCCTTGAAATCGCTGCTGAGGATACAGAAACCTGATGCCGTCAAATTTGCTGGTTATATTGTCCGATGAACACCAAGCCCGCGCCATGGGCTGTGCAGGACATCCGTTTGTGCAAACCCCCCATCTAGATGCGCTTGCGGCCCGTGGTACACGCTTCACCGATGCATACACCCCTTCACCCATCTGCGTGCCTGCACGTGCCAGCTTTGCAACGGGGCGTCACGTGCATCAGACGCGTCTGTGGGACAATGCCATGCCTTATACGGGGCAAATACGTGGCTGGGGCCATTGCCTGCAAGATGCAAGCGTGCCGGTCGATAGTATTGGCAAGCTACACTACCGGCAAAACGGCGATCCTGCGGGGTTTGATCAAGAGCACATCCCAATGCATGTGGTCGGTGGCAACGGCATGGTCTGGGGCTCTATCCGGGCGGAAGGCGAACGCGTGTCGCCAAAGACACGGATGCTGGGGGAGTTTATCGGCGCAGGCACCAGCAAATACACGGATTACGATCAAGCCGTGACAGATCGTACTGTGGCGTGGCTTTCGGATCATGCAAATGACGAGAAACCATGGTGCCTCTATGTTGGTCTGGTCGCGCCGCACTTCCCACTGGTGGTGCCGCAAGAGTTCTTCGATCTCTATCCACCCGACAGCTTGCCAGCCCCGAAGATGAATCCAAAAGATGGCTACGTGCGTCACCCTTGGGTTGAGCTTCAAAATGCGCAAATGGAAAGTGAGTCCAACTTCAAGTCCGCTGCGGAACGTCGTGACGCTGTGGCGGCCTATTTCGGTCTTGTCAGCTGGATGGACCACAATGTCGGTCGACTGATGCAAGCGCTGCAGGACAACGGGCTGACGAATGATACCACTGTCATCTACTCCTCTGATCATGGGGATAACGTCGGAGCACGTGGGCTTTGGGGCAAATCCAACTTCTATCAGGAATCCGTTGCGGTGCCGATGATCATGGCAGGGCCAGACATCCCTGTTGGGACCTGTGATACGCCTGTGGACCTGCTGGATATTGCGGCGACAATCCCTGACCATTTTGATTTAAGTTTCGAGAGTGAAGGGATGCCGCTACCTCAGATTGCCCGCGATGAACCTGATCTTGAACGCGTTATCCTCAGCCAGTATCACGCGGTCGGCGCGGTAACTGGAGGGTACATGCTGCGCAAAGGGCGGTGGAAGCTGAACACCTATGTAGGCTTCGACCCAGAATTGTTTGATCTGATCGATGATCCTGAAGAAGCCAATAACCTCGCGGCTGATCCGGCGTTTGCTGAGGTGGTGCGAGACCTCACGGCCGCGTTGCATGCGAAGGTCGATCCTGAAGCCGCCAACACACAGGCCTTTGCAGATCAAGCAGCGCTGATCGAAAGTTATGGGGGCCGTGAAGCGGCGCTGAAACTTGGCGCGCCGGGGGCAACGCCTCCGCCAACAACATGAGGCACAGATGAAACTCACAATTCTTGGCTCCGGCTCACCCGAGGCCTGTGCGCGGCGTGCCTCATCGGGGTTTCTTTTAGAGGTCGGTGCCGATCGCATCCTGTTTGATTGCGGCGGCGGGGTTGTGGACAACCTGATCCGCTCGGGCCGATTGCCCAAAGACATCACGCACCTGTTCTTTACCCACTATCATTCGGATCACATGATGGATTACGCGCGTTTGGTGCACGCCGCTTGGGATGAGGGGGCACCCCCTTTGAAGGTCTTCGGCCCACAACCATTGGGAAAAATCACCGAAGGATACTTCGGACGGGATGGTGTGCTGAACAACGATCTTAGAGCACGCACGGAACTGCCCCAAAGCCAGCAAGTTTGGGTCGCACGAGGCGGCACCTTGCCGCGCCCATGGCCCGCGCCAGAGATCACGGAAATTGAGGCGGGGTTCACCTACCAAGGAAACGGTTGGCAGCTTGGTTCGGCCGAAGCCAGCCATGCGCAGCCAATATTGGATTGTTTGGGGTTTGCGGTCGAGGCGGGCGGCAAGAAATTTGTTTATTCCGGCGATACCGGCATCAACGACAACATCACCGCATTGTGCCGCGATGCGAATTTTCTGCTGCATTGGTGTTATCGGGGGGCGGGCGAGCAATTACACCCCGCGCTACAAGCGTTCAGCCCGGACCCCGGTGAAGTCGCGGACATGGCTAAAAGCGCTGGCGTAAAACGCCTCTATCTCAGCCATTTTCGCATACATATGGATAGCCAAGAGGGTCACAAAAAGGCGCTAGCCGATCTTTCCGCACGATTTGCCGGCGAAACGGGCATTGTCGAAGACCTGGACGTTTTTGATATTTAGCCGCTTCCATATGGGGATCTCGTGGTGATTTTCTTTTCCCGAAAGCCAAAACACGACGTTACCGTGTCCTCTGAGATGTCATGAGCATATGTTTCAATTGCCACTTTTTACGAGGCCGCATGTTTTCAATTCCCTTTAACCGTCAGGAACGATCATGACCCAGCCCAATTTCATTTTCATTACATCTGACCAACACCGTGGCGATTGCTTGGGCGTCGAGGGTCGCAAAGTGCGCACGCCGCATCTGGATCAACTGGCATCCGAGGGGACGCGGTTTACATCAGCGATTTGTCCTTCACCCGTGTGCCAACCGTCTCGGGCATCGATCCTGACGGGGCAGCTGTGTCGGACAAATGGCGTGCATGACAACGGGATCGATCTTGATCCAGAGGTGGGTGAAAAAGGGTTTGCCGGCACTTTAGGTGCGCAAGGCTATGAGACGGCCTATTTCGGCA
>CALGTJ010000046.1 GCA_937901435.1 uncultured Rhodobacter sp.
ATCATCGTACCCGAATCGGGCGATTGGCCAGGTTCCGCGACGATCACACCAAGAACAGTTTCGCCAAAATCTGGATGTGGCACGCCAATAACTGCGCTTTCCAAAACACCGGGTTGGTCATCAAGCACCAGCTCGATTTCCTTGGGGTAGATATTGTAGCCACCGGAGATAATCAGGTCCTTGTTGCGACCAACTATATGGACATATCCATCTTCGTCGACTCGCCCCATATCACCGGTGATAAAGAAGCCATTTTCACGCAATTCAGCAGCGGTTTTCTCGGGCATCTGCCAATATCCTTGAAAGACATTTGGCCCACGCACTTCTATCTCGCCAGTGTCACCTTGAGGCAATGAATTGCCATAGGCATCACAGATCTTGACCTCGACCCCTGGCAACGGCAGGCCCACCGTTCCTGCCCGTCGATCCCCGTCATAGGGGTTAGAGGTGTTCATGTTGGTTTCGCTCATACCGTATCGTTCGAGGATACGATGCCCCGTACGCTCTTCAAACTTAACGTGAGTTTCCGCCAGCAATGGCGCTGAACCAGATACAAACAGCCGCATATGCGCGGTCGATGCGAGGTTGAAACGCTTGTCTTCCAGCAAACGCGTGTAGAATGTTGGAACGCCCATCAGCGTTGTTGCCTCGGGCATACGTTCGACCATCACATCAAGATCGAATTTCGGCATAAAGACCATACTACCTCCGGCCACCAGGGTGACGTTGGTTGCAACGAAAAGACCATGAGTATGGAAAATTGGAAGGGCATGAAGCAAGATATCGTCTGCGGTAAACTTCCAAGCTTCAACCAGCGCCACTGCGTTTGATAGAATATTTTGCTGCGTCAACATAGCACCTTTTGATCGTCCTGTGGTACCGGATGTATAGAGCAATGCGGCAAGGTCATTTTCCGTGCGGTTAACGGTTACAAAGGTGGTGGGCATGTCTTGCATCTTGGCTTTAAGCGTACCGCTTCCATCCGCATTCAGGGTTTCGATCTTTGCGCACTGCTTGCTTGCCAAAGGCCTGAGCTTCGCTTCATTTCGACCATCGCAGACAATCAGAGAGGCGCCACTATTTTCAATGAAATAGGTCAGTTCGTCGACTGTATAGGCGGTATTCAGTGGCAGAAATATAAGACCCGCTTGCGCGCAAGCCGCATACAAGGCCAAAGCCTCGGGCGATTTTTCAATCTGGGCTGCGATCCGGTCACCCTGTTTCAGGTCGAGATGCTGCATCACATTGGCAATCTGGGCGGCGCGGCCGAGAAAGTCCTGATGCGTAATGGTTGACCCATCCAGAAGATGCAAGAACGGCGTTGTTTTGCCAGCGTGTCGGCCGAACAGACCATCATAAAGAGGATTCGCCATTGCGTTACCTTTCTTGTGTGTGCGAGAGGGCGGTGGTACCGGCAAGGGCCTTTACATCCGCAGTTGCCGCGACCTCTTTGGTGGTCACAAAATTTTCGTGGTTCTGAGAAACCTTATGCAGGTCGTAGAGATAGTTCACCATTGTTCCACCAGATTGCGTTCGGCCCTTATCCGAAGTGTCAGCATCCGCATGCACCGCATGGACAATAGACCCATTTCCAAGGTGGAAGCGCGCGACCGAATCGAATGGGAGGCCGTCCTGCCCCTTGGCATTAAGCAGATAATGGGCGGCAAGCGCCTTCATCCGTTCCGGTTGATCGTTGTCCCATTCTTGTTTTTCCTTACCCAGCCATTTGATAAGGCCGGGGATGGGGGACAAAGTGACGAACGTCGTTAGCCCAGTAAGCTCTGAGGCCAGATCCGATGCCACTTGTTTGATCAGGGAATTACCGAACGAAATGCTGGCCAAACCTGGTTGACAGTTGGAGATCGAATAAAAAACTGCCGTATCAGCCTCCTCTTCTGGCATGGCTTCACGATCCTGAGCTAACAGGGCCTGTACTGATGCCGGAATGCCCTTGTTTAGAGCAACCTCCACAAAGATAAGCGGTTCGTCGGGCATAGAGGGATGAAAGAAAGCAAAACAACGCCGGTCCGTTGGCTCCAGTCTGCGACGCAGATCATTCCAGCTATCGATGGCATGTACTGCCTCATAGGCAATAATCTTCTCTAAAATATGCGCCGGACTCTCCCAGTTAATTGGGCGCAACACCAGAAAGCCACGATTGAACCAACTGGCAAAGAGATGCCGAAAATCCAGATCCAATGCCTCAAGGTCTGGCAGTCCCCTCCCGATTCGTAGGAGATCGGCACGCATACGAACCAGCGCACCTGTGGCACCTGGAGCTCGATTCAAGCGCCGAACCAGTTCCTGTCGAGCTGGCTCTACTGCTGTGGCAAAGGCGCGGTAGGATGCTTTTGATGGTTTTTTTTCGTAATCTTGCAGGGTGGTTCGAACGGTTTCCGGATGAATATTCATTTCAGTCGCAAGATGACGAAAAAATCCGAGTTTCTCGTCGTCGTCCATTGTTGCGAACCGAAACAGGATTTCTTCTGCAATTGCTAAGCCAGAGATTTCCCCAATGGATCCGACCAATTCGTCTGCTAATTCCGCTACGGGGCGACTATCGATTTGTAAGGGTAATTTCCGACTATAACGCCGCTGGAATACCGTTGAGAGAAGATCAGCCAGTTTCATTGAGAAAAATGCCTCGACAAAAAAACCGCGATATTACTTAGAGATTGATTTGCCTCTGGTATGCGGTCGTCCCATTCAAATACATGCCAAAGACCTTCCCAGACCTGAAGTTCGACATCTACCCCACTCTCTCGAAGAACCCTCGCCAGCCGAATGGAGAGGCTAAGCAACAAGTCGCGAGTTCCTGTTGTGATCAGACATGGTGGAAAATCGCTATCATAAGATCCGTTGATCGGAGAAATGTCC
>CALGTJ010000047.1 GCA_937901435.1 uncultured Rhodobacter sp.
TGTGGTGACATTTCTACTTTGCGCAGCCGGTGACATTTCTGAATGGCGTTTACACTTTGCAGAAAGGGCTGCCAGCATCAGCGTGATCGCATGATCGACTGTCATCTTGCGCACGCCCGCCCGTCCGATGGCCCCGAATTCCACGGTTTCACAATGGGTTGGTAGGCCGTCTTGCGCCAAAGCGAAACAGACGCGGCCCTCTGGCTTATGCTCTGATCCGCCGGGGCCTGCGATACCTGTCACGGAAACGGCCAGTTGCGCGGCAGAGTTGCTCAGCGCCCCGTCCGCCATCTCGACGGCGACCTGTTCGGACACCGCGCCGTAGGCGTCCAGCGTGGCCTGCTTGACGCCCAGCATGTCGCGTTTGGCGGCGTTGGAATAGGTGACAAAGCCCCGGTCAAACACATCCGAGGACCCGGCGATATCGGTCAAAGCGGCGGCGATCATGCCGCCTGTGCAACTTTCGGCGGTGGTGATTTGCACGCCTTTGGCGCGCGCAATTTCCAGAAGATCGGTTGCAGACATCGCTTACATCCCCATCAAACCATGGGCAATTCCGGCCAGAACCGCCACACAGAGCGCGGCCATAATGCCCGCGATCACATCGTCCAGCATCACCCCCAGCGCGTCATTGCGCCGATCCGCCCAGCCGACGGGGCCGGGTTTCAGAATGTCGAAGAGGCGAAAGAACACAAACGCCCCGACCCAGCCCGGCCATGGAAAGACCCAAGCCTCTGCGCCCGCGTGCCACAGCCCGCCCGAGAGGGGCAACAGAGCGATCCAGATGCCCGCGACCTCGTCGATGACGATCTCTGACGGGTCATGATCGTCGCTGTCTTTGGTGGCTTGCGCCGTGGCCCACCAGCCGATCAGCGTGACGGCGATGGTGGCCAGCAAAAGGGCTGGGAAGCCGCCAAGGCCGTGAATGACCCAAGCCACCGGGATCGCCGCCGCAGAGCCCCAAGTGCCCGGGGCCCAAGGCAGCAGGCCGACGCCGAAAAACGTGGCAATCGCGCGGCTCATGGTTTCACCAACGTAGTGCTGGCCAGCGCCGCAATGCCTTCGCCGCGCCCGGTAAAGCCAAGGCGTTCGGACGTGGTCGCCTTGATCGAGACGCGGTCAATCTCCATCCCCATGATCTCTGCCATTCTTGCCATCATATCAGCGGCATGTGGGCCGATCTTGGGATATTCGCAGATCAGGGTGACGTCGATATTGCTGATGGTATAGCCTTTCTTGCGCGCGATTTCGACGGCGTGGCGTAGAAAATGCGCGCTGTCCATGCCCTTCCATTGTGGATCGCTTGGCGGGAAATGCCGCCCGATATCGCCCATCGCCAAAGCGCCATAAATCGCATCGGTGACCGCGTGCATGCCCACATCGGCGTCGCTGTGCCCGTTCAGCTTTTTGTCATGCGGGATGCGCACGCCGCAGAGGATCACGTGATCACCCTCTTCAAAGCGGTGCACGTCAAAGCCGTTGCCAGTTCTGATGTCCATATCCGTCCTTATCATCGCCTCGGCGCGGGCAAAATCCGCCGCGCGGGTCAGTTTGAGGTTACGTTCTTCGCCGGGCACCATGACCACCTCTATGCCAGCGGCGCGGACGACCTCGACATCATCCGCCGCGCCGCCACCTTGATCGGCATGGGCGCGGTGGGCGGCGAGAATCGCGGCGAAGTCAAAGCCTTGCGGGGTTTGCGCGCGGTAGAGCCCACCGCGATCCAGCGTGCCTGTCACCGTGCCCTGACCCCCGCGCCAAAGCGCATCGGTCACCTCAAGCGCCGGGGCCGCGCCCTTGGCGCAGGCGAGCGCGTCGATGACATCCTGAATGATCTGCGGGCTGACCAGAGGGCGGGCCACATCATGGATCAAGACCCGCGCAATGTCCTGATCGGCCAAAGCCCCCAACCCTGCGTGGACAGAGGCGTCGCGCGTTGCCCCTCCGGCCACGGCCTGCACGTCCGGAAACTCTGCTGCGCGATGCATTTCCTCCGGGTGGAGCACCAGCAAGATCTGATCTATACCTTTGGCTGCCCGAAAGGCGTCCAGCGTCCAATCGGCCACGCGCCGTCCGGCCAGCGGTTGCCATTGCTTGGCCATGTCGCCCCCGGCCCGCAGGCCCAGTCCGGCGGCGACGATAATTGCAGCGGTTTGAGATGTCTTTGTCATGTCGTCTGTCTAGGGTTTGCGAACGCAGGTGACAATACGTCTCTGATCCTGCGGCAAGTCGCCTAAAATTTAAGCTATTTGTGTTTTCCCGCCGATTTCAAGGGGGCTCGAATTGCCTTTCAGGGTGGGGCGAGCTAGTTCAAAGCTCAACTGCACAAGGATTAATCACTTGACCATCCATGTGGCATCGCTGCCGCTGACCTCTAATGTTCTACTGGCCCCGATGGCTGGAATCACCGATCTGCCGTTCCGCCGGTTGGTCGCGTCCTTTGGCGCGGGTTTGGTGGTCAGTGAGATGGTCGCCTCGCAGGAAATGTTGCAGGCCAAGCCGGGCGTGCGTGAGCGGGCAGAGCTTGGGACAGAACCGGGATTTGGCGCGCAGGCCACGGCGGTGCAACTGGCCGGGCGCGATGCCTATTGGATGGCTGAGGCCGCGCGCATGGTGGCGGACAATGGGGCGAGGATTATCGATATCAACATGGGCTGCCCGGCGAAAAAGGTCGTCGGAGGTCTGTCGGGATCGGCGCTGATGCGCGATCTGTACCACGCATTGACCTTGATCGAGGCCGTTGTGGGTGCGGTGGATGTGCCGGTGACGCTGAAAACCCGGCTGGGTTGGGACGACGGCATGCTGAACGCGCCCGTGTTGGCGCGGCGCGCGCAGGATGCGGGCGTACAGATGATCACCATTCACGGGCGCACCCGCTGTCAGTTCTACAAGGGGCGCGCCGATTGGGCCGCGATTGCGCGGATCAAAGAGGCCGTCAATATACCGGTGATCGCAAACGGAGATATCTGCGAGACAAGCGATGCCCATGACGCGTTAGAGCAGTCCGGCGCCGATGGCGTGATGATCGGGCGCGGATCGCAGGGGCGGCCCTGGATGCTGTCTCATATAGCGGCCAATCTTGCGGGTGCGCCGACGCCAGAGGCCCCAGACGCCAAGGCTTTCGCAGCGATGGTCGCGGGCCACTATGAGGATACGCTGGCGTTTTACGGCACGGATCTGGGGGGGCGGGTCATTCGTAAACATCTGGGATGGTACATGGATCACGCGGGCACCGCGAAACCTCTGCGACAGGCGGTTCTGACCGAACGCACCCCGGCGCAGGTCTTGCGCCTTTTGCCCGATGCTTTGGCGACAGATCAGGAGATTGCCGCATGAGCGAGATTTCAGAGGCGATCTGGACATCGCTGCCGGTTCCGACCTTTATCGTGGACGGCGACGACAGGATCGTCGACCTGAACCCTCCGGCAGAGCAATTCATGAACGCCTCAAGCCGGTCGATGCAGGGAGTGCCGATCTTTGACCGTCTGGCGATTGATGCCTCGCTGGAGGAAGCCTTTGTGCGGGTGCGCAGTGATTTGTCGCCGATGTTCATCAACAAGGTCGATGTGTCCAGTGGCTACGCCGCGCCGATCCAGTGCAATATCCAGATCGCGCCGCTCAGCGGCATTGCGGGGCATGTGCTGTTGATGATGGAGCCGCGCCAGATCGCGGATCGTCTGGGGCGGGCCTATTCGGTGTCCTCGGCGGCCAAATCCGCCATCGGCATGTCAGAAATGCTGGCCCATGAGATCAAGAACCCGCTGGCCGGGATCACCGGGGCGGCGCAACTGCTGAGCATGAACCTGAGCAAAGAGGATCAGGAACTGACCGATCTGATCGTCGCGGAAAGCCGCCGCATCGTGGCGCTGCTGGATCAGGTGGAACAATTCGGCAATCTGCGCCCGCCAGAGCGCAAACCTGTGAATATCCACGACCTTCTGGACCGGGCGCGCAAATCGGCCTCTGTGGGGTATGGCGCGAGCATGAAGATCATCGAGGATTTCGACCCCTCGCTGCCGCCGACGTTTGTGGACGCGGATCAAATCCTTCAGGTCTTTCTGAACCTGCTCAAGAACGCCTCTGAGGCGGCAGGCAAATCCGGTGGCACGATCCGCCTGCGCACGTTTTACGACATGTCGCTGCGGTTGCGGCGAAAGGATGGGTCTGGCAGCCCGCTGCCCTTGCAGATTGAAATTATTGACGATGGTCCGGGGATCGCGCCCGAAATCGCCTCTGATATTTTCGAACCCTTCGTCTCGGGTCGAGAAAACGGCACCGGTCTGGGGCTGGCGCTGGTGAGCAAGATCATCTCGGATCACGACGGGTGGATCGCGGTGGACAGCACGCCGGGGCGCACGGTGTTTCGCATTTCGCTGCCCGTTGCACCAAAACCCGTTGCGCCAAAACCTGCGCGTAAAGAAGACTAAAAGGAGAGCACGATGGACGGCACTGTACTTGTTGCGGACGATGATCGCACCATCCGCACGGTTTTGACCCAAGCCCTGACGCGGGCGGGCTGCAAGGTCCACGCGACCAGTTCGATGGTCACGCTGATGCGCTGGGTCGAAGAGGGCAAAGGTGATCTGGTGATCTCGGATGTGGTGATGCCGGACGGCAACGGGCTAGAGGCGCTGCCGCTGATCGCCGTCGAACGCCCCGGCCTGCCGGTGATCGTGATCTCGGCGCAAAACACCATCATGACGGCGATTCAGGCGGCGGAAAAAGACGCCTATGACTATCTGCCCAAACCGTTTGATCTGCCGGACCTGATGAAACGCGCCGCCCGCGCGCTAGAGATCAAGCGCCGGGTCGTGGCGCCGCCCAAAGAGCCGGGCGAGGGACCGCATGACGATCTGCCACTGGTCGGGCGCACCCCGGCGATGCAGGCGCTGTACCGGCTTGTGGCGCGGGTGATGAACACGGATTTGCCGGTGCTGATCACCGGAGAGTCTGGCACGGGCAAATCCCTGATCGCCCGCGCGATCCACGACTTTTCCGACCGGCGCACCTTGCCCTTTGTGATCGCGGGCGCGTCGGATCTGGGCACGATGGAAGGCCCGGCCACGATCCTGAGCCGGGCGCGCAACGGGTCGATCCTGTTTGACGAGATCGGCGATCTGGATGAGGACGCGCAGGCACGCATTGTGCGGATGCTGGACAGTTTCACCGACAATGCGCCCCGGATCATGGCCACCTCGCAGGCCGATCTGGCCGCAAAGATGGAGGCGGGCGCGTTCCGTCAGGATCTGTTTTACCGTCTGGGCGGGGTGACCGTCTCGGTGCCGTCCTTGCGCGAGCGGGTCGATGACATCCCGCTGCTGGCCGCGCATTTTCTGGCCCGCGCCGAACGGGACGGCCAGACCACGCGCCGGTTCAACGAGGCGGCGATGGATATGATCCGCACCTATAGCTGGCCCGGCAACGTGCGCCAGTTGGAAAATACGATCCGCCGTCTGGTCGTGACCTCGTCGGAAGAGGAGATCACCCGGCCAGAGGCGGAAATGGTGCTGGGCAACCAACCCGCGATGGAGCCGTTGCGTGGCGGCGAGGGCGACAAGCTGGGCGGCAGCGTGGCCAAACATCTGCGCCGCTACTTTGACCTGCATGGCGGTGTTTTGCCGCCTCCGGGTCTTTACGGGCGAATCCTGCGAGAGATCGAAGCGCCCCTGATCGAGATCGCCTTGGACGCAACGGGTGGAAATCAGGCAAAATGCGCCGATTTGCTGGGAATAAACCGAAATACTTTGCGCAAAAAGATCACAGAGCTCGATATACACGTGACACGCCGCCGCAAATTGATGTAAAACCGCAACAATAGAGTGGCAAAGCCGCCGCAGCGGTAGAGCAAGCCACCAAGTATAGCGGTAACGCGCCTGAATGGGCGCATCATCATGAAGAGGTGGCTTCGCGTGCGAGCAGCGGTACGAAGTCTCGTCTGGGAGCGCATGAGCACGCTTCGCAGACAGCGTGATTTGCAGAATGCCGCCACCTTGGGGCTGGTTATTCTTGGTCCTGTGCTGGCCGTCGCCACGTTCATGGTGCTTGGCCCCTTCGATCAGGGCACCTCTGCCGCCTCGCTGCGGCTGGTTCTGTTGGCGGATCTTGTTTACGTTCTGGTGCTGGCGACGCTGGTGCTGCAACGGGTCGCCCGGATGATCGCTGCCCGGCGGGCGCAATCGGCGGGCTCGCGCCTGCACCTGCGTTTGACCGGCGTTTTTGCGATCGTTGCACTGGCGCCCACGGTGCTGGTGGCTGTGTTTGCGTCCATCACGGTGAATTTCGGCCTTGAGGGCTGGTTTTCTGAACGGGTGCGCACGGTTCTGGGCTCGTCTCTGGCCGCGGCCGAAGCCTATGAAGAAGAACACCGCCGCGATCTGCGCGAGGATGCGCAAGCCTTGGCGGAATCGCTGAATGTGGCGCGGCGGGCGGCGTTTTTTGTCTCTGACGGGGAATTGCGCCAATTGCTGACCCAGCGGCAGGCGCAAATCCAGCGGGGCCTTAGCGAAGCTTTTGTAATCGATGGCTCTGCCGAGATCCGGGCGCGCGGCGAGCGGTCTTATCTCTTTGATTTCGAGGTGCCCACGCCAGAGCAGATCAACGCCGCTGCCGAGGGCGAAATCGTCGTGATCGAGGATTGGTCGCAGAACGAATTCCGCGCCATCGTGCAACTTGGCGAATTTGCCGATCGTTATCTTTATGTCTCGCGCAATGTGGACGGAGAAATCCTGAGCCTGCTGGATGACACGCAGGAAACCGTCGCGTTGTATAATCAACTGGAAAGTGAGCGCGGCAGAATTCTGTTTGAGTTCGGACTGTTATATGTTGGGTTTGCGGTGATCCTGATCCTCGCCGCGATCTGGCTTGGCCTGTGGTTCGCCGAACGCCTTTCTCGCCCCGTTGGGGCGCTTGCGGGGGCGGCACAACGGGTCGGCGCGGGGGATCTGAACGTGCAACTGGACGAAGAGCCGGGCGACGACGAGATCGCCATGTTGGGCCGTCTGTTCAACCAGATGACCCGCCAGCTCAAGGGCCAGCGCGATACCTTGATGGACAACAACGCCCAGATCGAACGGCGTCGGCGGTTGTTTGACTCGGTTCTGGGATCGGTGACAGCGGGCGTGGTCGGGCTGGATCCCGAAGGGCAGGTGACCTTTGTGAACCGCTCGGCGGAACGTTTGCTCAGCCTTGGAACGGCATCGCACGAGGGCGCGCTGGCCTATGTTGTGCCAGAATTTGACCCGCTGTTCCAGCGCGTGCGTCTGGGGGCGGTCGAGGTGGCGCAGGACGAGGTCAAGCTGACCCGTCATGGCAAGCTGGAAAACCTGCTGGTGCGCATGGCGACGCGGCGCGCCGACGATGGCACGCTTGAGGGCTATGTGGTCGCCTTTGACGATGTGACCGATCTGGTCTCGGCGCAGCGCATGGCGGCCTGGGGCGATGTGGCGCGCCGGATTGCCCATGAGATCAAGAACCCGCTGACCCCGATCCAACTGAGTGCCGAGCGGCTGAAACGCAAATTCACGCCGCTGCTGAGCGAGGACAACGCAGACGCGCTGGAACAGATGACCGGGGTCATTATTCGGCAGACTGACGGGTTGCGGCGCATTGTCGATGAGTTTTCCAAATTCGCGCGCATGCCCGAACCGGATCGCCGTAAGCAGGATCTGGTGAAGCTGGTGCGCGACGCGGTCGTGTTGCAAGAGGACGCGCAGCAAGAGAACGTTACGGTCACCGCGACCTTGCCGCCAGACTCGGTCATGTCCGACGTGGATGAGACGATGATCAGTCAGGCGCTGACGAACCTCATTAAGAACGCCGGAGAAGCCATTGAAACCCATCGTGAAAAGACGGGGGACGAGGGCTATGTCGGTGAAGTGCGTGTGGCGATGGAACATACCAAACGCATGGCGCTGATCACGATTTCGGACAATGGCACAGGTCTGCCAGAGGATCGCGCCAAGCTGTTCGAGCCCTATGTGACGACGCGCGAAAAAGGCACGGGGCTGGGCCTGCCCATTGTCAAGAAGATCATCGAAGAGCACGGCGGGACATTGATCCTGACCGATGCTGCGCCGTTTTCGAAGGGTGCGCGTCGGGGTGCAAG
>CALGTJ010000048.1 GCA_937901435.1 uncultured Rhodobacter sp.
GTCAGGATGATGTAGGCCAAGGTGCCGCTGGCATAGGTCAGCCAAAGCGCATTGGTGCCTTGCATCGTGCGACGCCATTCGTCCGCAAAGCTGTCCCGGATCTCTGTGTACAGCGCCTCGCCACCCTTATACCAGCCTTCCGGACCGATTTCGTCGATCCAGTACGATAGTACGTCTTCCGGGTTTACCATGTACCCACTCCTTACCAGCCCGCCCCCAGACGATATTCAGAAACGATACACAGTCTTGAAACTAAAGCAAGTTATTGCGTCCAAACCGGTTCCAGCGGGGTCTCTGTCTCATCCGCCTGATCTATGGCCCATTCCTGCGCCGCCTCGACCGCGACGGTCGTGGCGGTCGGCATCACGTTGACATAGGCGTTGGTCTCGTCGACCGGGGTCGCCGCACGCTGGGTCATGCGATAAAGCGAATAGGCGGAAATCGCGAACATCAGCACCGCCATATACAGCCAGAACCCCTGCGGCCCCAGCGCGCCCATCATATAGCCGGTCACAACCGGCCCCGCGATAGCCCCAAGCCCGTTGATAAAGATCAGCCCACCACTGGCGGCGGCCATATCCTCTGGCTCCAGATAGTCGTTGAGATAGGCAATAAGAAGCGAATACAATGGGTTGGTTGTTCCACCCATGATAAAGGCAAGGACCAGAAGCACGTTGAAATTCGTGCCCGCCACATAGCCGATCGTCGAGGCCACCGCCCCCGTAACCGCAACACCAAAGATCAACTGGCGGCGATCCATCCGGTCAGAGGCCCAGCCGATGGGGTATTGCAACACCATCGCACCGACGAAGATCACGGCGATGAAGGTCGACACCTCACCAACGCTCAGACCGACCATTGTGGCATAGACAGAGCCCATGCCGAACAGCGCAGCAAAGACACTGCCCAGTATCGTCATCGATACGAAGGTCAACGGAGAGTTCACAAAAAGCTCTCGCAGGGACATGCTTTTGGTGGTGCTGAAGGCTGGGGTCGGCGCAATAGACAACAGGATCGGCGCAAAGGAAATCGACACGAGGACAGAGGGAATGATGAACAGGACATAGCCCTCTGGATTGCCCCCGGCGAGGATCGCCTGTCCGCTGACAATGCCGATCATCTGCACGATCATATAGGCGCTTAGCGTCTGGCCACGCGTTTCGTTGCTGGCGGTGTTGTTCAGCCAGCTTTCCGCCGTCACGTAGACACCGGAAAAGCCAAAGCCAATGACCAGACGCATCGCGGTCCAGAACCACGGATCGGCCACCACCGGAAACAGAATCAAGGCGGCGGAAATCAGGGAACCCAGCGCCGCAAAGACCCGCACATGCCCGACCCGGCGGATCATTTCCGGTGCCAGCCGCGAGCCACCCAAGAAGCCTGCGAAATAGGCCGATGTGACGACCGACAGCTCAAACGTGCTGAACCCTTCCAGCGAGCCGCGCACACCCATCAATGTCGACTGCAGGCCGTTCCCGACCATCAGCAATCCGATCCCGAGCAACAGAGCCCAAGAGTTTGTCAGCACTTTCAACATGGCCGTCTCCGTGGCGTTTGGTGTGGTGTGAAGGGGATCGAAACGATGGGCCTGTCAAAGAACGACACAAACCAGTCGCATCTAGGCGTCGGGTATCAAAAGCGACGCATCACCGTAAGAGAAAAATCGATAGTTTTGGGCCAATGCGTGATCATAGATATCCCTAATCCGTTGATGGCCCATTAATGCGGCAACCAGCATCAGCAGGGTCGATTTTGGCAGGTGGAAATTCGTCATCAGCGCATCGGTCAGCTGAAACGCAAAGCCCGGACGAATAAAGATATCCGTGTCGCCCTGCCATGGCGCGATCACACCGGGCGATGTGGCTGCGGTTTCGATCAGGCGCAGCGCTGTGGTGCCCACCGGAATGATGCGACCGCCCGCAGCCTTGGTCGCGTTGATCTGAGCTGCGGCCTCTGCGCTGACCTCGCCCCATTCTGCGTGCATCTTGTGGGTGCTCACGTCATCCACCTTCACCGGCAGAAATGTCCCCGCCCCCACATGCAGGGTCACATGGGTAAAATCGACGCCGTGGGCGCGCAGCACGTCCAGCAGCGGTGCGTCAAAATGCAGGCTGGCCGTGGGCGCGGCGACAGCCCCGGTGTTTCTGGCCCAGACCGTTTGATAATCGGTCTTGTCGGCGTCATCCGCGCGGCGCTTGGCCTCGATATAAGGCGGCAAGGGCATCGCCCCAGAGTGCATCAGCGCAGCGTCAAAATCATCGCCCGTCAGGTTGAATTCCAACTCTGCCGTGCCCTCGGATTTCCCGATCAGCGTCGCATGGAACCCCTCGGTAAAGCGCACAACCTCGCCCTCTGCCAGCTTGCGCAGGGGTTTGATCAACGCGCGCCACGTCCCGTTAGGGGTCGGGTCAAGC
>CALGTJ010000049.1 GCA_937901435.1 uncultured Rhodobacter sp.
GCTCTGCGTCTTTCCCCAGATCGCCCTCTATTTGCCGGAGCGAATGAAATGAGTGACCCAGATTTGCCGGAGCGTATGAAGTGAGTGACCTTCACGCCATCTGGGCCGCCCCATCCGTGCCCGTCATCCTGCGCAGCACGCTCACCTCGCCCTTTGGGCGCAAGGTGCGCATGGCGCTGTTGCATCTGGGGCTGGAGGCGCGTGTTGTGCTGGAACCTGCCGATACGCTGGACGCGGGCGATACCCTGCGCGATCAGAACCCGCTGGGCAAGATGCCCTGCCTTCTGATCGCAGGAGAGTCGTTCTTTGACAGCCATGTGATCCTTGAGATGCTGGACCGGCTTTCTGGCGGGGCGCTGGCGCCGGGTGAGGGTATAGAGAGGTTTCGCGCCTTGACCCGCGCGCGACTGGCCGACGGGATCACTGATGCCGCCTTGCTGGTGATCTACGAGGGGCGGTTTCGCGCGCCTGATATGGCGTCAGAGCGGTGGCTGGACCATCTGCGCGGCAAGATGCGGCGGGGCCTGACCCGTTTTGAGGACAATCCGCCGGATCCTGCGCAGGCGGATCTGGTCAGCATCACGTTGGCCGCCTTTCTTGGCTATCTGGATTGGCGCGCGCCTTTGGATTGGCGCGCAGAGTTTCCGGGGCTGGCCGAATGGCTTAGGGTGTTCGGAGAAACCCATGCATTCTGGGATGCGACCGAAAGGACCAAGACATGACCAAATGGCCCGACCAACGTCTGCCTGCGCCCGACCCCGAGGGCTATGATGCGCGTCAGCAAGAGATCCATGACGCCATCGCCAGCGGCCCGCGCGGGGGCGTGCGCGGCCCGCTGGCGGTCTGGCTGCACCGACCCGATCTGGCCGCCAAGGCGCAGGATCTGGGGCGCTATTGTCGCTATGATACCCTGCTGGAGGACAGGCTGTCCGAACTTGCGATCCTTGTGACGGGCCGGGTTTTTGGGTCGGAATACGAATGGCAGATCCACAAGGGCTTTGCCCTCAAGGCGGGGCTTGCGCCCGAGGTGATCGAGGCGATCCGCCTGAAGCAACGCCCGGTTTTCGACGATCCCGCACAAGAGGTGGTGCATGATGTGGCGCGCGCCGTGCATGAGACCCGCACCGTGGATGACGCGCTATACGCCCGCGCCGTTGCGGTGATCGGCGCGGCTGCCTTGGTCGATCTGGTTGGGCTTCTTGGGTATTACACGCTGATTTCCCTGACCATCAACGTCTTTCAGATCCCGCCCCTGGGCGAGGATCCCGACCCGGAGCTATCCGATGCTTGAACGCCCTTTGACATGGCGGCCCGATCCTCATGTGACGACAGTGGCGCTGCCGCAAGGGGCCACAGATTGCCATTGCCATGTCTTTGGCCCGGTGGCGCGCTTTCCCTTTCCCGAGACAAGCAGTTACAGACCGGCGGATGCGCCCAAAGAGGCGTTGTTTGCCCTGCACGACCAGATGGGGATCTCGCGCTGTGTGATCGTGCAATCCGCCGTGCATGGCCATGACAACAGCGTTGTCGAGGATGCGATGCAGGCGCGTCCGGGACGCTATCTGGGCATCGCGCTTGCGGCCCCGGATGCCGATGACGCCACGCTTGACCGCTTGGCCGGGCAGGGATTTCGGGGCGTGCGGTTCAACTATATGGCCCATCTTGCGCCCGGCGCGTCAGAGAAACAGCTGCGCGCATTGGCCCCCCGTCTGGCAGGGCGCGGGATGCATTTGCAGGTGCATATGGAGGCCGGGCTGATCGAGGCTCTCTCGCCCGTTCTGTCAACCCTCCCGGTGACCGTGGTGATTGACCATATCGGCCGGGTGGATGCCTCGCAGGGGTTGGATCAGGCGCCGTTTCAGGCCCTCCTGCGGCTGCTGGATCATCCCCATCTGTGGTGCAAGGTCTCGGGCTGCGAAAGGGCCTCGCGCCTCGACCCGCCCTACGGCGATGCGGTGCCTTTTGCGCGTGCGCTGGTTGAAAGGTTCGGTGATCGCGTGGTCTGGGGCACCGATTGGCCGCACCCGAACTACCGCGCCGATCCACCGGATGATGGCGATCTGTTCGACCTTTTGCCGCAGATCGCGCCCTCTGCCGAGGCGCTTCAGGCGCTGATGGTGGACAACCCGACCAAACTCTATCGCTTTGAGGAGATCTGACATGGCCGGACGGCTTGAGGGAAAAATTGCCATCGTGACCGGTGCGGGCTGCGTCGGGCCGGGCTGGGGCAATGGTCGGGCGACCTGCGTGCGCTTTGCTGAGGAAGGCGCAAAGGTCTTTGCGGTCGATCTGCGCACCGAGACGATGGAGGAAACGCTGAGCCGTGTTCGCGACGCAGGCGGCGAGATAGAGCCTTACCTGTGTGATGTCACGGACCGCGCGGCGGTCGAGGCGATGGTTGCCGCCTGCCTCAAAACGTTTGGCACTGTGGATCTTCTGGTGAACAATGTGGGCGGGTCGGCCAAGGGCGGGGTGACCCAACTGTCAGAGGACGACTGGGACCGCCAGATGGCTTTCAACCTTAAAAGCGTCTATCTGACCTGCCGCTCTGTGATCCCGCATCTGGAGGCCAAGGGCGGCGGGGCCATCGTCAATATTTCCTCGACCTCGGGTACGCGCTATACCGGTGCACTGCAGATCGCCTATGCCTCTGCCAAGGCCGCGATCATCCAGTTTTCCAAGGTTACAGCGGTGGAGTTTGCCCCCAAAGGCGTGCGGGTGAACACGGTGATCCCCGGCCAGTTGCACACGCCGATGGTCGAAACCCGACTGGCAGGCCAGCGCGCGGGCGGCGATGTCGAGGCATTGCTGCAATCGCGCATCCGGCGCATCCCGCTGGGCTGGATGGGCGACGGGCGCGACACGGCCAATGCGGCGCTGTTTCTGTGCTCTGACGAGGCGCGGTTCATCACGGGCACCGAGATTGCGGTGGATGGCGGGATGAGCGCGCGCTGTGACTGAGAGCGGGCGTTGCGATAAATGACCCTGCCTGCATTTTACGCCTAAGGCGCGTCCAGCACACAACGGCCATCGCGCGCCGTTACCCTGCCGCCCTTCAGGACCAGTTTGCGCGGGGCAGGCTGTGCGACGACTTCGGCCAATGTCTCGCCAGCAACGAGAACGCAATCGGCAGTGTCTCCGACAGCGAGGCCATAGTGCGCGATCTCCATGATCGCGGCCCCGCCAAAGGTGCAGATGTCCAGCGCCAGTTCCACCTCGGCGTCGCGGCGCAGATTGTTGCGTTGTCCGACGATCCGCGCGCGGTCCAGCATGTCGGCGTTGCCATAGGGGCCCCAAGTGTCGCGCAGCCCGTCCGACCCGGCCCCGGTCAGGATGCCAAGCGCCTTGAGTTCCCTGACCGCCGGAACCGGGGCAAAGGCGGGGGCGGTGGTGATGATGTGAATGCCGTTTTCGGCCAAAAGGTCTTGCAGTCCGGCCACATAGGCGCGATCCATCGCCCCCAGACAAAAGGCATGGCTGATCGTGACTTTGCCCTGCATGCCCAAAGCTTTGGTGCGGGCTATGATTTCTTCGGTCGAAAAGCCGCCCATCGTGTCAGTTTCATGCAGATGGATATCAATCGGTTTGCCGTGCTTGTCTGCCAGATCAAAAATCGCATCCAGATGGCCCTTGGGGTCGCGTTCGATGCCGCAGGGGTCAAGCCCGCCAACAACCTCGACGCCCATTGACAGGGCCGCATCCATCAGCGCCAGCGTGCCGGGACGGATCATCATGCCCGACTGCGGAAAGGCGACCAGTTCGATGTCGACCAGCCCGGCCAGTTTTTCGCGCGTGGCCATGATGCCTTCGACGCCCGCGAGGCCGTGCTGGGTGTCCACATCCACATGGCTGCGGATATGGGTGGTGCCGTGAGAGATCGACAGGATCGCCTGACGTTCTGACTGGACCTGCGGATCAAGGCCAAGGGTCGTTTTGACCGCGCGCTCGTTGTCGATCTTGTCCATCAGGTTCGGCCCGACCGCGTTGCTGTACCACGCCAGCCCCAATAAGGACTTGTCCAGATGGGTATGGGCCTCGACCAGACCGGGGATCAGGATGTGCCCGCCACAGTCGATGAGGTCCGCCCCCTCGGGTGCGTCGGCGGCAAAGCGGCCGTCCACGATGGCAAGGTCGCTCAACTCAGCGCCCATCGGGCGGACGTTCTTCAGGATCTTTGCGGTCATGGCTGTCCTCTGGATCTGCGGGGCAGGCGGGTGCGCCTGATTGTCGCCCAAGAGTATCACGATGTGCGATTCTGCGCATGGGGTTTGGCACAGACGGTGTCCGGCCCTATCCCAGATGCTGGCTCTCGCGGGCGATGCCCCATTCGATCAAGTCAGTCCACAGGGTTTCTGCCAGCGTTTCGTCCAGACCGATGCTTGTGGCTTGGTCTTTGACCTTGGTCAGGACTTCGGCGACCCGGTCGACGGTTCTGGCGGGCAGGCCCTCGATCCGCTTAAGGTCAATCGCGCGGTCTATGTAGTGGCTGCGTGTTGCCAGAAGATCAAGCAATTGCAGGTCAATAGCATCGATTTGCAGTCTGAGATCCGCCATCGTCTTGCAGTCTTGCGGGGGGCGTATGGGGGGCATGGTGTGGTCCTTTGATGGGAAATAGGGTCAGGTCAGCAGGGTTTTGAGATGGGACAAGGCCCTGTCAGAGCGCTGGCAGCAGAAGTCGGGTGTGGGGGCCGCGACTGTGCCGATCACACGACGGATTTGCAGGTCCCCGACAAGCAGGTCCAGATAGAGAACAGCGGCCTGAGGGCTGTGCTCGAAAACAAGTTGCCCCGTGTGTTTTGCGCTTTCCAGCACTTGCAAAAGCAGGGGCACAACCGCACCACGCCCGGCCTCGGCCAAAGCCGCACCCAAGGCACCACTGGCGTCAGCGGCAGCCGCGCGGTTCAGGGCAATGGCGCGTTCGCCCAATAGCAGGGCCAGCAGTTTAGGGCCAAAATGCGCAAGGATGATCAGCGGGTCGCGCCCGGCCAAAAGTTCCTGTTCCAACAGGTCTTTGACCTCGGCCGCATTGCGCGCAACCAAGGCCTTGAACAGCCCCTGTTTGTCACCATACCAGTTGTAAAGCGTCTCGTTAGAGGCTTTGGCCATGCGGGCAATCCCCTGCATCGAGGTGCCCGCATAGCCGTGTTTTTCCAGCAAGGTATAGGCGGCGATCTCGATCTCTTGCTGTCGGTGAAACTTGGTTTCGGCGCGCATCGCGATCTCCTTGGGTGTTGACAGCAACCGTAAGCCGAATTACGGATATGTGCAACCGTAATCATAATTACGCCGATGGAGGCATGATGACACCGCAGCGATATTCCGAAAGTTCCCCCCCGCTTCTGACCCTGCTCGCGCTTGTATCGCTGGTGTTGGGCGGCGCGATCTTTGGCTTTTTCTATGCTTGGATCTGCTCGACCATGTGGGGGCTGGATGCGGCAGAGCCGGGCATTGCAATCGCGGCCATGCAGGCGATGAACGCGTCGGTGCGCAATGCCGTCTTTGCACCTGCGTTCTTTGGCACCTCGGTCGTCTTGTTCGTCACGGCGGGCGTCGCGTGGGGCCATACCCGCAAGCGCGCGGCCAAGGCTTTTCTGGCGGTGGGGCTGACGTATCTGTTTGGCGGCCTGTTCGCCACGATGGCGGTCAACGTGCCCATGAACGAGGCGCTGGCGCTTGTCGGTATCCCCGAAAACACCGAAGCCGCGCGGCAGATCTGGACTGATTATTCCGCCAAATGGCAGGTCTGGAACATCGCCCGCACCGTGGCCTCGGGGATCAGTCTTGGGCTGATCGGAGTGGCGCTTTTGCAGATCAAAGAGGGACAAAGCTGATGGAAATTTCGTTAATCGCATTTTCACTCGTGGTGTTCATCACGGTCGCCACACCCGGCCCGACGGTTTTGCTGGCACTGACAAACGGGTCACGGTTCGGCCTGCCCCTTGCGGGGGCCGGGATCATCGGGGCGGGCCTGTCGGATCTTGTGCTGATGACGGCGGCGGCCTTGGGGTTGGGGGCGTTGCTTGCCACCTCTGCCTTCTGGTTTCTGGTCGTGAAATGGGTCGGGGTCGCCTATCTCGCATGGATCGGATTGCAGATGCTGCGATCG
>CALGTJ010000050.1 GCA_937901435.1 uncultured Rhodobacter sp.
TGCCTCTTGGTCTTGAGGTCGTTTCTGATATTTTACTCAACCCGATATTTGATGCCCGCGAAATAGAAGTAGAACGCGGGGTGATCCTGCAAGAGATAGGGCAGGCGTTGGATACCCCGGATGATGTGATTTTTGACTGGCTTCAGGAACAGGCCTATCCCGACCAGCCGCTGGGACGCTCGATCCTTGGCCCAGAGGAACGAGTCAAAGCGTTTTCCCGCGAGGATCTCTCGGCGTTTATCTCAGAGCATTATGTCCCTGGACAGATGATCCTGTCGGCCGCCGGTGCAGTTGACCATGATCAGATTGTAGCGCAGGCTGAAGCTTTGTTTGGGCATCTGCCGTCTGTTCCGCTGATCGCACCCAGCAAGGCTTTGTTTAAGGGGGGTGAATATCGCCGGATCAAAGATCTTGAACAGGCGCATTTTACGCTTGGTTTTGACAGTCCTGATTATCAGGGATCCGAGATTTATACCGCGCAGATTTACTCGGTGGCCTTCGGTGGCGGTATGTCGAGCCGCTTGTTTCAGGAAGTACGTGAAAAGCGCGGGCTGTGTTATTCAATCTTTGCCCAAACTGGGGCGTATGCCGATAGCGGCATGACCACGATCTATGCCGGCACTGGCGAGGACCAATTGGCTGAATTGATGACTATTACTCTCGACGAAATGCACCGGGCTGCGGATGATATGAACGATCAAGAAGTGGCCCGCGCGCGCGCGCAAATGAAAGCTGGGATGCTTATGGGGTTGGAGAGCCCCTCGTCACGGACAGAAAGACTGGCGCGGATGGTGCAAATTTGGGGACGTGTTAAATCTCTTGATGAGGCAATTGAACAGATCGATGCGGTGACCACTGCAGACGTCCGTCAATTTGCCGCCAACCTTGTGAACAAGGCTCCGGCGGCAATGGCGCTTTATGGTCCTGTTTCACAAGGACCGGCTCTCGATGCGCTGAAGTCGCGCAACGCTGCGTGATGTTCCTGTTCAAACGTAAAGTTCAGATTGCCACCGAACGCTTGATGTTGCGATTGCCACTGCATCGCGATTATCGGAGCTGGTCTGAACTGCGTTTGACCAGCAAGGAGTTTCTGGCGCCTTGGGAACCCAGTTGGGCTGCAGATCATTTGTCGCGTAAATCTTTCGCCAATCGGGTCTATTGGGCGCAGCGCTCGGTCTCAAGTGGTTCGGGTATTCCTTTGTTTATCGAGCGAAAGACCGACGGTGTTCTGCTGGGGGCTGTGACATTGGACAATATGCGCCGCGGGCCAGCGCAGGCAGCGACACTGGGCTATTGGATCGGCGCGCCTTATGCGCGCCAGGGCTATATGCGTGAGGCGCTGACCGCATGTCTGAATTATGCGTTCCAAAAAGAAGGCCTCAGCCGGCTTGAGGCGGCTTGCCTGCCCGAAAACGTGGCATCGCGGGGCGTGCTCGAAAAAAGTGGTTTTAAGTATGAGGGGGTGGCGCAGAGCTATCTACAGATCAATGGCCGGTGGCGCACCCATGTCCTGTATGCTGCGCTGCGCTTTGATCGGCGCGGGCGGACCAGTACCGGCTGATCTGGTGGGCCAGGCTGTGCTTGACTGGCCTGCTTTGCTAGAATGAAAATGTAATCGAGGGTCTTTATCATGCCTTTATGTCCTGCTGATGCGGCATTCAGCCAAACACTGCGCTCTGCTTTGCCCGAGCGATTGTTCAAACCGACTGAGGCCCGTTATCTTGAAGAACCGCGCGGGCGCTATGCGGGTAAGTCGGGTGTGCTCGTTCTGCCGGAAAATACTGAGCAAGTGGCGCAGGTTCTGCGGATAGCAAATGCCGCGCAGGTTGGGGTCGTGCCCTATGGGGGTGGTACCGGTCTTGTTGGTGGGCAGATTGCGCCGGAGGGTCCAGCCCCGGTGATCTTGTCGTTGGAGCGTATGACGGCGATCCGGGCGGTTTACCCGACGGAGAATGTACTGGTTGCAGAAGCGGGATGTATTCTGGCCAACGTTCAGGCCGCGGCCGAGGCCGAAGACCTCTTGTTTCCGCTTTCGCTTGCCTCAGAGGGGTCGGCGCGGATCGGGGGGAATCTGGCCACCAATGCAGGTGGTTTGAATGTTTTGCGGTACGGCAATGCACGGGATCTGTGTCTTGGGCTTGAGGCGGTGTTGCCCGATGGCGAGATTTGGCACGGGTTGTCGCGTCTTCGAAAAGACAACACCGGGTATGATTTTAGAAATCTGCTGATCGGGGCAGAGGGCACTTTGGGAGTTATTACAGCCGCTGCATTAAAACTGGCGCCGCGCCCGGCGCACAGTGGCACGGCGCTTATGGTGGTGCCCGATCCTCAGTCGGCCCTGTCGTTATTGAGCATGGCGCGGGCACATCTGGCCGAGGGGATCAGTGCATTTGAGCTTATTCACCGGCAGGGCCTGCAATTTTTGCGCGAAAAGCTGCCCGACCTGCGACAGCCTTTTGTCGAAAGCCCTGAGTGGATGGTACTGATAGACGTCGGCTTGAGCCGGGGGCAGGATCCGGCGAATGCCTTGATGCGTCTGTTTGAGCAAGCCCAGACCACTGGCTTGGTTTTAGATGGGGTCATCGCGCATTCAGAGAGCCAGCGCAGTGATTTCTGGGCGGTGCGGGAGCGCA
>CALGTJ010000051.1 GCA_937901435.1 uncultured Rhodobacter sp.
TGACTATCCAAAGCTGGCTCAGTTGTGGTGGCAGAACATCGGCGACGCTATGTCCGGTGCGAAGACCCCACAAGAAGCGCTGGACTCGCTTTGTGCTGATCAGGAACGTGTCCTGATCCGTCTGGAGCGCGCAGGCGTTCAGGGCGATCTTGGCCCGGTCATGAACGAAGAGCAAGATCCAGAGTACTGGTTGTCTCAGCCCGGTTCGCCCAATGCGAAACTGGCCAATGAGGACGAGACCCCAGTGACAATCGCTTATGACGAGCTGATCAAATCCTGGCAGTAAGCCTATCTTTCCGGGGCCAGTTCGCTGGCCCCGGATTTTTTTGTTCATTTATGACCCTTGTTCCTTTTGTGTTTTGGCCGCAGGACCGCATCGCGCATTTGACCTGCCGTCCTGCGACGGACTAGACACAGACGTCCCTCTCTCGTGACAAAGGCCAGCCTGATGCAGACCCCCACTATGCCGTTTTCTTTTTTCAGCCCCGAGGCCATTCATTTTGGGCGCGGCCAAAGCCAGCAGACGGCGGATCTGGCCAAAGTTTTTGGCACATCGGTTCTGGTGGTGCATGGCGCGACGGCCGCGCGGGCCGGGTGGCTGGTGGCGGCATGTGCGCAGGCCGGGCTGAAGACCACGACCCTTAGTTGCGCGCACGAGCCGAGCCTGCCCGATCTAGAGGTGGCGCTGGCTGACATCAAAGGCCGCGCGCCGGATGTGGTGATCGCGCTTGGCGGGGGGGCCGTCATCGACTTTGCCAAGGCGCTGGCCGCGCTGATCCGCTGTGACGGCCCACCGATTGAGTACCTTGAGGTCGTCGGCACGGGCCGCGCGCTGGACCACGCGCCTTTACAGATGATCGCCTTGCCCACCACCGCCGGAACCGGCGCAGAGGTGACCAAGAACGCGGTGATTTCCGTACCCGATCGCGGGCTGAAGGTCAGCCTGCGTGATCCGCGTATGATCCCCGATATCGCCATCATCGATCCTGCCCTGATGCAGGGCGCGCCCCAACGCATCGCGCTGGCGGCGGGGCTGGATGCGATAACGCAACTGATAGAGCCGTTTGTGTCGTCCAAGGCCAATCCGATGACGGATGCACTGTGCCAGCAGGGGCTGCGCGTTGGCATGGATGCGCTGCGCCGCGTGGTCGAGGCGGATGACCCGTTGGGCTGGGATGTCATGGCGCGGGTCAGCTTTTATGGCGGGCTGGCGCTGGCAAATGCCGGGCTTGGCGCGGTGCATGGATTGGCCGGGGTGATCGGCGGTACAACCAACGCGCCGCACGGCGAGATTTGCGGCGCGCTGCTGCCGGCGGTTCTGGCCTCGCATCAAAGCAAGCTGGCCGCCGACCGCGATAGCGACACCGCCCGGCGGGTGGAGTGGGTGGTTGACCTGTTGAATACGCATTTCGCGGGCGACATGCCCCGTGATGGCACTCTGGTGCAAAAGACCCAAGGTCTGCCGGGGCTGGTGCGCTGGTCAAGGCAGCACGGATTGCGCGGGCTGGGCGAGATGGGGCTGAAGCCTGCGCAGTACCCAGAGGTGGCGGCCGCCGGGATGAACGCCTCGTCGATGAAGGCAAACCCCTTTGTCCTGACACAACAAGAACTTATCGAGATCATGCAGGCCGCGGCATAAGGGGGCTGATTGCCCGGTTGTTCTGGCAGCGCTGGTAATTTGCGCTATTCGTCCCCGGTCTTCGCCGCTATAATGTTACATATCTCGCCAATAAGAAAGTTCCAAAGATGCAAATGCTCCGCCTTGATCATGTGAATGTCAGAACCGCAAACCTCGAAGCAATGGTGGAATTTTACGAGACCATCCTAGGCCTCAAACGCGGCGCGCGCCCCGATTTTCCCTTTCCCGGTGCGTGGATGTATATCGGGGACGAGCCGATCATTCACCTTGTGGGGGTGGCAAAAGAATGCGCCACAGTGGAACCCAAGCTGGAACATTTCGCGATCAAGGCCAGCGGGATGGGCGGTCTGATCGCCAAGCTCAAGGCCGCCGACATTCCTCATACGGTTGATCCGGTGCCCGGATTTCCGATCGTGCAGATCAACCTGCATGATGTGGATGGCAATCACATCCACATCGATTTTCATAACGAAGAGATCCCCGCTTAGGCCCAGTCTCAGGTCGCGGCAAACCCCGCGTCCAGCGCGGCCAACAGAACATCTGCATCCGCCTCGCTCAGCACCAGCGGCGGCGAGAGGATGAGGTTGGGGCCAGAGACCCGCACCATCGCGCCGTTCTGATAGGCGACCTCTTGCACGATGGCTGCGGTGGCCGCGTCGATGGGGGCCTTGGTCGCGCGGTCGTTGACCATTTCGAGGGCGGTCATCAACCCGTACCCGCCGCGCACATCGCCGATGATGTCATATTTCTCCATCAACGCCTTGCAGCCCTCATATAGCTGCGTCCCCCGCGCCGCGGCGTTCTCGATCACGTTCAGGCGTTTGGTCTCTGCCAGACAGGCCACCGCCGCTGCCGCCCCCACAGGATGCCCGGAATAGGTGTACCCATGCCCGATCTTGGCGGCGGGATTGTCCTCGAACGCCTCGATCATCTTGTCTCCCAGCATCACCGCGCCAAAGGGGAAATAGCCATTGGTGATCGCCTTGGCCGTGGCCATCATGTCGGGCTGGATGCCCCACAACCGCGCGCCAGACCACGCCCCCGTGCGCCCATAGGAGGTGATGACCTCGTCCGTGATCAGCAGGATTCCGTTGCGATCACAAATCTCGCGCAGCATCGGGGCGAATGTCTTGTGGGGCGGGATCACACCGCCTGCGCCCAAAATTGGCTCCATGATCATCGCGGCGATGGTGGATGCGCCCTGAAAGGCGATCTCATCCTCTAACGCCGCCGCACATAGCTGCGCCAGACGGGCCGGGTCGCTCTCGTTGAACGGATTGCGGTAGGTATAGGGGGCCGGGATGTGGAAACAGCCGGGCAACAGCGGTTCATAGGCTGTGCGGAAATTGGCGTTGCCGTTGACAGAAGCCCCGCCCATATGGGTGCCGTGATAGCCCTTTTTCAGGCTCAGGAACTTGACCCGACCGGGTTCGCCGCGCAGCTTGTGATACTGACGTGCAAGGCGCAGGGCGGTTTCAACGGAATCCGACCCCCCCGAGGTAAAGAACGCGCGGCTGAGGCCATCTGGGGCAAAGAACTCGGCCAATTCATAGGACAGTTCAATCGCCGCATCGTTGGTGGTGCCGCGAAAGGTCGAGTAATAGGGCAGCTTGTCCAACTGGGCGCTGATCGCGTCTTTGACCGGCTGGCAGGAATAGCCAAGGTTCACGTTCCACAAGCCGCCGACACCATCCACGACGCAATGCCCGTCGATATCCGTCACCCGCACGCCGCTGGCGGCGGTGATGATCTTGGGCGGGGTGTCTATGCTGTCCTGCGGCGAGGTCATCGGATGCCACATCAGGCGACCGTTGTTTTCCTTGAGGAAGTTTGAATCCTTCATGACGTGGGCTCCGATGCCGGGGAGAGGGCGCGGCCCCTTGGGGCGGTTGGGTCGGGAGTGGGCCGCGCGTTCACAGCTTTGCGCGATTTGTGACAGATGAAAATGAACAAGGCAACTTTGTTCCGGACGCGGGTTTGATAAGTCCGCCGCCTTGGTCGGACTTGAACCCGTGGTTCAGGGCCTGCCCTGTTAAGCGGGCGCATGGTGGCCACTGCGCGGTGGTCTGTTGGCAGGACGCCGCAGAAGTAAGCACTCAGACCACTGCCGATGCCGAAACGCCGGGGCGGATCAAAACGAGGCTTGCCAAGGGATCGCAGGTACGTTTGGGTTGGGCATCACCTTTGCCCGACCCTTTTTCCTGTCTGCAAGATCGGGGGCCAGTCCATGTCACGCGTCAAGACTCTGCAATCCTTGTTCAAACGCTACCGCCGCCCCGGAGACATTGTGTTCGCGTGGTTTTTCCTGATTGTCACGCTGGTCTTGCTTAGCCAGATCCTTGACCAGACCGCCTATAAAAAGGGCGCAAAGCTGTTTGCCCAGCCGCGCTTTTGGCCTGCGGTCTCGCTGGGCGGGATGGTGGCGTTTGCGTTGTTTCACCTGCTGGGCTCGGCCCTGTCCGAACGCATCGCGGGGCGCTGGCGCGAGGTTCTGCTGTGGCTGGCCTCGTTTGAATATGCGGGCTGGTTCATCGCCTATGCGCTGGCGGTGCCCTATGCGGGCTATCTGCCGACAACGGTGGTATTTGCGCTGCTTTTGTCCCTGCGGGTGGGCTATCGCAGCGCGCTGGCGCTTGGCTCTGCGGCGGCCAGCGCCCTTGTGATCGTGGTGTTGTTCAAGACCTTGCTGGGGGTGAACCTGCCATCGGGGCAGATTTACGAGGTCCTGCCCGACGGGCTGCGCCAGATCATGCTGACCTATTTTTGACCCTAATTTCTGGCCCCAACTTTTGGCCCCAGTTTCTGATCGGAGCGCACCATGGAAGACCTGATTGCCGGAGCCGTGATGCTGGCGCGCTGGGACGTGGCGCTGGCGCTGCTGGTTGGCTCGATTGGCGGGGTGATCATCGGTGCGATCCCCGGTGTTGGCCCGGCGGTGGCGATTGCGATCCTGCTGCCCGCCACATTTTCGATGGATCCCATCGTCGGGCTGACCATGCTGCTGGGGATCTACGGCTCGTCCATGTATGGCGGCGCGATCCCTGCCGTGCTGATCAATACGCCCGGCACCGCCGTCAACGCGCTGACCTCGTATGACGGCTATCCCATGACCCAGCGCGGCGAGGCGCATCGCGCGGTGTCACTGGCCTATAGTGCGTCCTTCTGGGGCGGCATCTTTGGCATCATCTGCCTGATCCTGCTGTCCCCCGTGCTGGCCCTGATCGCGCCGATGTTTGGCAGCCGAGAGATCTTTCTGGCGGCCCTTCTGGGCATCCTTCTGGTGATCCTCGCCCATCGCGGCCAGATCTTCGCCGCCGGGATGTTGGCGATGTTCGGGATCTTCCTGCAAACCATCGGGCTGGACGCGGTGACCTATACGCAGCGCTATACCTTTGGCCTGTCCTTCCTGACCTCTGGCATCAATCTGATCGTGGTGGTTCTGGGGCTGTTCGCGCTGTCACAGGCGTTTTTCCTGCTGACTGCGCCCGACACCAGTCCCGACGCCAAGCCTGTGACTGGCAAGATGAGCGCCGGGATCAAGGAACTCTTGCAACACAAGCGCGTGGCGACGGTGGCGTCCAGTTTCGGCGTCATCCTTGGCATGATCCCCGGCACTGGAGAGTTCACAGCCCAGTTCATGAGCTACACCTACGCCCAGAAGACCTCTAAAACGCCAGAAATGTTCGGCAAAGGCGCGCCCGAAGGCCTGATCGCCTCTGAGGCCGCCAACAACGCCGTGCCCGCCGCCGCAATGATCCCGCTGCTTGCGCTTGGCATTCCCGGAGAGGCGCTGACCGCGATGATGCTGTCGGTGTTTTATGTCCATAACGTCATTCCGGGGCCGCAATTGTTCCAGAACAATATCGACCTTGTGTACGGCCTCTATATCGCGCTGATCTTGTTGAACATCATTGTGATGGTCTTTCTGCTGTTCTCGACGAACCTGCTGACCAGAATCATCCGCATTCCGACCCGCTTCCTTGGTGTCATGATCCTGCTCTTGTCTTTTGTCGGCGTCTATTCCCTGCGGAACTCGCTGACCGACTGCATGATTGCGGCGGTCTTTGGCGTCTTTGGCCTGATCCTGAAACGGCTGAACCTGCCGATTGTGCCGATCATCCTCGGCATGGTTCTTGGCGGGATCATGGAGGTCAAGCTGCGCTCTGCCTTGCCCCGGCTCAAGACGCCGCTGGATATGATCGACCGTCCGATTGCCTTTATCATCTTTGTCATCATCCTGCTGGTTATCGCGTTTCACATCCGCACTCTGGTCAAGGAATATTGCGCGCATCAACCCGACGAAGACCACGATCTGCACGACACGCAGGCGCGCTGACGAAAGAGACGCCATGACGGATAAAACCATTCTGGTGATCGGCACCTATGACACCAAGGACGACGAGCTAAGCTATCTGGCGGGTGTGATCCGCGCGCAGGGCGGCAAGGTGGTCACGATGGATGTCTCTGTTCTGGGCGACCCGTCTGGTGCGACTGATTATTCCAAACATGACGTCGCGCGCGAGGCTGGCAGTTCCATCGCCGCCGCTATTGCCGAAAACAGCGAAAATGCGGCGATGCAGATCATGGCCGCAGGGGCTGCCTTGCTGACCTCGCGGCTTTATTCTGGCAGAGCCTTTGACGGGGTGATCGTGCTGGGCGGCTCCATGGGTACCGATCTGGCGCTGGACGTTTGTGCCGCGCTGCCGCTGGGTGTGCCGAAATACATTGTCTCGACCATCGCCTTTTCCCCCCTGATCCCGGCGGCACAGCTGGCCGCGGACACGCAGATGATCCTCTGGGCGGGCGGGCTATACGGTCTGAATTCCGTCTGCAAAGCCTCGCTGAGCCAAGCGGCGGGGGCGGTTCTGGGCGCGGCACGTGCCGTCGAGCCGCCGGACCGGACCAAACCGCTGATCGGCATGACCTCGCTGGGGACTTCTGCGCTGTCCTATATGGTGGCGCTCAAACCCGCGCTGGAACAGCGCGGGTTTGAGGTGGCGGTGTTTCACGCCACAGGCATGGGGGGGCGGGCGTTCGAAAGCCTTGCCGGGCAGGGGGCCTTTGCCTGTGTCTTTGACTTTTGCACGCAGGAACTGGGCAATCATACCCATGGATCGACTATTTCCGCCGGGGCGGATCGCCTGACAAACGCGGGTCTGAAGGCAACGCCGCAACTGGTCGCGCCGGGCTGTTACGATCTGGTCGATATCGTCGGCTGGCAGGGCGTGCCCGACAAATGGGCCAGTCACCCGATGCACGCCCATAACCGCCTGATCACCTCGATCGTCCTGAACACCGACGAACGCCGCGCCGTTGCCCGCGCGCACTGTCGCCAACTGGCCAGCGCCAAAGCCCCGGTGGCCGTGCTGTTGCCGCACCATGGCTGCGGTGAATGGGACCGCGAAGGGGCCGACCTGCACGACAAGACCGGGCTGGCCGCCTTTTTGGCAGAACTGGCGGCGGGTTTGTCCAGCACGCACACCAACACTAGCACCAGCACCGGCACCAACACCGTGCAGGCCTATCACATCGACGGTCACATCAACGACGCCATCTTTGCGCAGACTGCCCTTGGGATTTTCGACCGATGGTGCGCCGAGGGTGTGGTCCGTGCCTGACGTGACGGCGGGAACCGGCTTTAGCGCCGTTGCGCAGAGCTGCGCTAATCCTGCTATTTCAGAGTGCGCCGGATTAGCCTATGACAGTCTCCAGATGAAATGTGCACCAAGGATCTTCTGACATGGACTGTCCCCCCCAGACCAACCAATTGGCCCGGAAACTGAGTGTCTATGTTACGCTGAGCCAGGCAGAGCAAGAGGTGCTTGACAGCTTTCATACGCGGCGACGCCGCTTTGTGACGGGGCGGGATCTGGTGCATCAGGGCCAATCGGATCAATCGGCCTATATCCTGCTGTCCGGCTGGGCGTGTTCCTACAAGCTGCTGCCAGATGGCCAGCGCCAGATCGTCGATTTCCAGATCCCCGGCGATTTTCTGGGCCTGCGCAGCATTTTGCTGCGCGTGTCCGATCACAGCATAGAGCCGGTCACCGATATCGAAGTCACAGAGGTGCATCAGTCCGACCTGCTGGAGGGGTTTTCGAAAACCCCGCGTCTGGCCACGGCGATGCTTTGGGCGGCGTCGCGGGACGAGGCCATGGTGGTCGAGCATCTGGTCGACATCGGGCGTCGTGACGCGGCAGAGCGGATGGCGCATTTTCTGCTGGAACTCGGCGCAAGGCTGGCCCTTGTCGGGATGGGCAGCAAAGAGAGCTATGCCTGCCCGCTGACCCAATATCTTTTGGCCGATGCGCTTGGGCTAAGTGCTGTGCATGTCAACCGGGTCCTGCGTCTGCTGCGCGAGGGCGGGATGGTGACCTTTCGCGATGGCTATGTCCGCTTTGACGACTATGACCGGATGGCCGAGTTTGCAGAGTTCGATCTCAGCTATATGGATCAGGACGAACCCATGTTGATGTAGGGACGTGCCAGGCATGTGTACGGTCAGGTTTGAAGGCAGGTTTAAGGTCAGGCTCTGTGGTCCTTGATCGCTGGATCGCTCGCCCGTGCTGCGGGTATTGGCCGTGGGTGCGATCAGACCAAGGGCGTCTGTTGGTGGGCAAGTCGCCGCCAGCTGTCGTCGTCTTTCACATAGGTTGAGGTGCACAGCGCCTCATATAGCGGTGCATCGCCGCGCTCGGCAGAGACGTGGTAGGCGAGGGTGGCGATGTTGTCCTGCACAGAAATAAACTGCTCGCTCATCCCCACGGACCGCCAGCGTTGCGCCACTTCTGCCTCGCGCCAAAGCGCATCGCCCTGCAAAATCCCGGTCGGGTAGGGAAAGACGAACACCGCGTCTTTTGCCGTCATCTGGCGTGCGCTCTCCGCGCCTTGTGTCCAGAACCGCTCTTCGAGGTCCCATAGCAGGGTTTCAGGTGTCATTCGTGGCCCCTTTCAAGAGCAATGTTTCACAGCCGGGCAAAACCCGCGCGTCTTGACCGCCTTTTGCCGGCATCAGCATCCAACCGAACACCAGCACCGTCGCGATGATCCGCCAGATCGGCGCGCCAAGGGCTGGCGGTCCTGCCCGTGATACAGCCCACGCCTTGTGCGCCTCACAGCGGGGGCGTCGCGCGGTGGTGAATGAACAACTGGGCCAAAGCGCAAGAGGCCAGCCGCGCGGTCGTGCTGTCGGCGCGGCTGGTGAGGATGATGGGCACGCGCGCACCCAGCACGATCCCCGCCGCATCCGCCCCGGCCAGATAGATCAACTGCTTGGCAATCATATTGCCCGCCTCCAGATCGGGGGCCACAAGGATATCGGCCACGCCCGCCACATCCGACACGATCCCCTTGGCGGCCACCGCCGCCGGAGAGATCGCATTGTCAAAGGCAAGCGGGCCGTCCAGCAGCCCGCCCGTGATCTGCCCCCGGTCGGCCATCTTGCACAGCGCGGCGGCGTCCAGCGTCGAGGCCATCCGAGGGTTCACCGTTTCGACCGCAGACAGGATCGCGACCTTGGGCTGTGCAATCCCCAGCGCATGGGCCAGATGGATGGCGTTCTGGACAATGTCGCGCTTGATCCCCAGATCCGGCGCAATGTTGATGGCCGCATCCGTGATCATCAGCGGCCTCGGATAGGTCGGCACGTCCAGCACATAGACATGGCTCATCCGTCGTTCCGTGCGCAGGCCGAGGGCGGCGTCGATGACGGCCTCCATCAGTTCGTCGGTGTGCAGCGAGCCTTTCATCAGGGCGGCCACCTTGCCCTGCCGCACCAGCGTGACGGCCATGGCGGCGGCGGCGTGGCTGTGGGGGGCGTCGATGATCTCGACATCCTCAAGGCTGCGTCCGGCGTCCTGCGCGGCCGCCTCGATCCTGCGGCGTGGACCGACCAGAACGGGCAGGATCATCCCCTGATGGGCGGCGTCCAGCGCGCCGGTCAGAGACAGCGCATCGCAGGGGTGGACAACAGCGGTGCGCACCGGGTCCAGCGCCTGCGTCGCGGCAATCAGCCGGGCGTATTGCGCGCCCTGCGGGTGAAGATGCACCTCTGGCAGGACCGCGCGCGGGCGGCGCAGTTTGTCACGCGGCGCAATGACCCGCGCCACGCCCTCGATCACTGTCTTGCCCTGCTGGTTGACGCAGGTACACGCCAGCAGCAGGCGGCCATGGTCCTGTTTTTCGGTCACTTCTACCCGCACCGTGATTGTATCACCCAGCCCGACCGGGGTCTCGAACCTCAGGCTTTGGTCGACAAAGACCGTGCCCGGCCCCGGCAGTTCCGTGCCCAGCACCGCCGAGATCAGCGCGCCGCCCCACATGCCATGGGTGATGATGCCCTGAAACATGTCGGTTCGGGCATACTCCGCATCCACATGTGCCGGGTTCACATCGCCCGACATAACCGCAAACACCTCGATATCCTTTGGCCGCAGGGTGCGGGTAAGGTCGGCGAAATCGCCCACCGCGATTTCATCATAGGTCTTGTTTTCGATATATTGCATCGTATCGGCAGGGACGGTGGCTGGTGTGTCGGGGTCCGTGTGGGCGGCGGGGTCAGTGTTGGCGGCGGGATCAGGCCGGGACATGCAAGCCTCCGTTTTGTTGGGCGGTGTCATCAGAGAGGCCATGCGTGTGATCGCTTGCCCGCCTGAGCGTAGTCTCGCCAACATCGCGGGGCGAGACAAGGCCTTTCTGGCGGGCGCGGGCCGTATGCTCAAGGGCGCGCGTCCTGCTGGAAATCCGCGCGGCTCTGACGTTCATCACGCTCACTTTTGCATCACATACGTACCGGGCGCGTCGCCGATCGCTTTGTATTTGCCGATTTTGCGCCCAGTGGCGGCGGCGCGACGGGCGTGCCGGATCGCTTGCCCAGCCATTTGACAAACGCGTTCCACCACGAGCCTTCGCTTTGCGCGTGCGCGGCCAGCCATTCGTCCGGGTCCTGATAGGCTGCCTGCGCCTTGGTCTGGCCAATGCGGAAATGCCGCCCCGCATGACCGGGTTCTGACACGATACCCGCATTATGCCCGCCGCTGGTCAGCACAAAGGTCACATCCGTATCGGTCAGAATATGCAGTTTGTAGGGTGGTGTCTCGAAACTGGTAGAAATTCTCTGGCGGCGTCTCC
>CALGTJ010000052.1 GCA_937901435.1 uncultured Rhodobacter sp.
ATCGCGATGCGGCGTCCCTTGCTGATGCGCCCGATACCATCGACAGGCTCGATCGCGGCCAGCACTTCGAGTGCGGCGTTTATCGAGGTGGGATTGGCGTTATAGGCGTCGTCGATCAACTCGAAACTCAGATGATCGTTGATCGGGTCCAGCGAATACCGCTCTATCGTTCCGCGCCCCATGGGCGGGGCCCAGCGGTCCAGATCCTGCGCGGCCAGTGCCAGATCGAGGTCAAGCGCGGCCATGACCGCCAGACAGCCCACCGCATTCGTCGCGAAATGCCGCCCCGGTGAGGCGAGCTTGAACAGCAGGTCCGTGCCCGCCACCGTTGCCTGCCCGATGGTCAGGTCGCGGCTCATGCGGATGCTGGTCAAACGCTCTGTCACGCCCTCGGACTCGCCAAAACTTGTAACACGCGCACCTGCCGTCTCGGCTGCGGCGCGAAGGATTGCAAAGGTCGCGATATCGCCGTTCAGGATTGCCGCGCCGTTCGGTTCTAACCCCTCGCAGATGCTGGCTTTTTCATGGGCGATGCCCTCGATGCTCTCAAAGGCCTCCAGATGCGCGGCGGCGACGGTGGTGATCATCACCACATGCGGGCGCGCCATGCGCGACAGGGGCGCAATCTCTCCGGGGTGGTTCATGCCGATTTCTATCACCGCATATTCAGCGTCGCGCGGCATCCGCGCCAATGTGATCGGCACGCCCCAATGGTTATTAAAGCTTTTCTCTGCCGCATGGACGCGGCCCTGCCGCGCCAAGACCGCGCGCAGCATTTCCTTGGTCGAGGTCTTGCCAACAGAGCCGGTCACCCCGATAACTGTTGCGGCACTTCGGGCGCGCCCGGCAATGCCCAGCTTTTCCAGCCCCGCCAGAACGTCGTCGACGATCAACAGCGGCGCGTCGGGGGCGACGCCCTCTGGCACCCGCGACACCAACGCCGCCGCCGCCCCCTTGGCCAGAGCCTGCGCCACAAAGTCATGGCCATCGCGCACGTCCTTAAGGGCGACGAACAGGTCGCCCGGCTCTATAGAGCGCGTGTCGATCGAAATTCCACTGGCCTGCCAATCGGTTGTGGCACGCCCCCCCGTCGCGGCAGCCGCCTCTGCCCCGGTCCAAAGTGTCATACGAACCGTCCATCAAGGGCAGAAACGGCCACACTGGCCTGTTCTACATCGTCAAAGGGAAAGACATCATCGCCCACGACCTGCCCGGTTTCATGCCCCTTGCCCGCCACCAGCAAGGCGTCACCGGGTTGCAGGGCATCGACCCCGCGCAGGATCGCCTCGGCGCGGTCGGCCACCTCATGGGCCTCAGGACAGGCGGCCATAATCGCGGCGCGGATCTCTGCCGGGTCTTCGGAACGCGGATTGTCGTCGGTGACAAAGACCACATCGGCATTTTCGCGTGCCGCCGCCCCCATCATCGGGCGTTTGAACGGGTCGCGGTCGCCTCCGGCCCCAAAGACGACAATCAGGCGGCCCAGAACATGCGGGCGCAGCGCCTTTAACGCGGTGCGCAGGGCCTCAGGTGTATGGGAATAGTCGACAAAAACCGCCCCGCCATTGTCACGGGTGGCGGCAAGCTGCATCCGGCCCCGCACGCCCTGCAAATCATGCAACACCTCGAAGGTGCGTGCCGGATCGCAGCCGCTGGCGATCACCAGTCCGGCCGCCGTCAGCACGTTTTCAGCCTGAAACCCACCGATCAGGCCCATCCGCACCTGATAGGGTCGCCCGTTCCAGTCAAAGCGCAGGTCCTGCCCGGTCGCGTCATAGCGTTGTGCGCGGATCCGCAGATTGGCCTCTGGCCCGTGACCGACCGTGATCAGGTCCTGCCCGCGATCCATGGCAATCTCTGCCATCTGGCCGCCGCGCGGATCGTCCAGATTGATCACCGCCGCGCCATCATCACTGATCACACGGGTGAACAGCCCCGCCTTGGCAGAAAAATACTCTGCAAAATTCGCATGATAGTCGAGGTGATCCTGACTGAGATTGGTAAACGCCCCGGCCTTTACAGTCACACCATCAAGACGACGCTGGGCCAGCCCGTGGCTAGAGGCCTCCATCGCGACATGGTCCACGCCCGCCTCGGCGATTTCGGCCAGAACGCGGTGCAGGGTGATCGGTTCGGGCGTTGTATGGGCCAGCGGCGTTTCATAGGCCCCCTCGACCCCGGTGGTGCCCAGATTGACCGACGGAAGCCCCAGCAGCGCCCAGATCTGCCGGGTGAAGGTGGCGACGGATGTCTTGCCATTGGTGCCGGTGACAGCCACGACTGTGGAGGGCTGTTGGCCAAACCAAAGGGCGGCGGCAAAGGCCAGCGCCTGCCGCGGGTCTTCGGCCAGAACGAGGGCCGCATCACTGGCCACCAGCACTTCTGCGGCAATCTGCGCGCCCGCCCGGTCGGTCAGGATCGTGCCTGCCCCCTGCCGCAACGCATATTGAATAAACTCGGCCCCGTGCACCCGACTGCCCGGAAGAGCGGCAAAGAGGTGACCCTCTTGCACCGCGCGGCTGTCAACGCTTAGGCCAGTGACGCGAATATCGCGTCCGCCTTGGGCCGTAAGCCCCAGATCTGCCAGTGATTTCGCCCCAATGTCCATGCGGACCACGCTCTTGCCAAGATGTTGCGCCCCGCCTAAGGTCTCGTCCCGAAACTTGCCTCGAGTCTTGCCTCGACTCTGGCAGGGCCTTAGTTTGAGGTCAGTGTTACCCCAGATACCGCAGCGGGTTCAATCTCTGGCCGCAGTCCAAGCAGCGGTGCAACACGACGAATGATCTCGGCGGCGACCGGAACAGCGGTCCAGCCTGAGGTGCGGCGTGGCTTTGGTCCAGAGGTTTCGACCGGCTCGTCCAGCGTCACCACCAGCACATATTTCGGATCATGGGCCGGAAAGACCGTCGCAAAGGTGTTGATGACCTTGTCGTCGTAATAGCCGCCCGTGGGCTTGGGCTTGTCCGCCGTGCCGGTCTTGCCGGCCACTGCATACCCCGGCACCTCGCCAAAGCTGGCCGTGCCGCGTGTCACCACCGCGCGCAGCATCTCACGCGCGGCCTTGGACACATGTTCCGACACCACGCGGGGACCAAGGGCGGGTTTGCTGCGTTTCAGCAGGGTCGGCTCTACCCGCGTGCCACCATTCAGCAGGCTGGCATAGCCGGTGGCCAGATGCAGCGGGCTGGCAGACATGCCGTGACCATAAGACACTGTTATCGTGGAAATTTCAGACCAGCGCGGGGGCAGCAGCGGTTTGGCGCCGGGGGCCTCGACCAGTTCCACCGGCGTGGCATCGAAAAAGCCCAGACTGCGCAGAAAGTCCTGCTGGCGTTTCTGCCCGATAATCAGCGCCAGCGAGGCGGCCCCGACGTTCGAAGATTTCACGATCACATCCGTCACCGACAACGTCGGCCCATAGTTATGGTTCTGGAATTCACGGATCTTGAACTTACCCCATTTCATCGGGGAATCCGCGTTTACCTTGGTTTGTGCATTGACCAGACCAAGCTCCATCGCTTGGGCCGAGGCAAAGATCTTGAAGGTCGAGCCAAGCTCGTAGACCCCCTGCACCGCACGGTTGAACAGCGGGCTGTCGGATTGATCGCCCACCAAAAGCGGGACGGGGCGGTCATTGGGATCAAAATCGGGCAGCGAAGCCATCGACACGATTTCGCCCGTATGGGCGTCCATCAGAACCGCCGTGGCCCCCTTGGCGTTCATCAGGCGCATCCCGCCATAAAGCACACGCTCGACCGCGGCCTGCACCGTCAGGTCAATCGATAATTCCAGCGGGCGACCATCCTGAGCAGGATCGCGCAGGAAGTCGTCAAAGGCCTTTTCGATGCCAGCGGTGCCGATCACCTCGGCGGCATAAACGCCCTCGCGGCCAAAACCATAGCCCCCAAGAATATGCGCTGCCAGATGACCGTTGGGATACAGACGCATCTCGCGCGGGCCAAACAAGAGCCCCGGCTCACCGATGTCATGCACGGCCTGCTGTTGTTCGGGTGACAATGTTTTCTTGATCCACAAGAACTTACGGGTGCCGGTAAAGTCCTTGACCAGTCGATCCTGATCCAGATCAGGAAAGATCAGCGCCAGTTTCTGCGCCGCGCCAAGCGGGTCGACCATGATCGGCGGCTGCGCATAAAGCGAATGGGTTTGCAGGTTGGTCGCCAGAATACGCCCCTGCCGGTCCACGATATCGGCGCGTTGCGCCACGATGCGGCTAGAGGTGGCCTCGGCGCGCGGCTCTTCGGGTTCGGACGAGGCCATCACCGCCATACGAGAGCCGACGATAGTGAAGGCGCAAAAAAAGAACAGCGACAGCACCAAAAGGCGCCCCTCGGCGCGCTGGCGGGCGGTGTCGCGCATATCTTCATGGCGCAGACGGATGTTTTCACGTTCGATCGCGTCGGGGTTCTCGCCCTTTTGTCGGGCCGACAGGATCCGGGCAAGGGGGCGCAGGGGGGTGCGGGTCATGGCTGTTCCACCTCTCCAACCAGGGGCACTGAGCCCACCACATCAACGGCGTCATCAAAGGACAGTTCGATTTCAGCCTCTGGGATCACCTCTGGCACCGCAGGATAGGAAATCTGTTCAATCCGTCCGAATTGTTCCGGGCGCAACGGCATCAGGCCCAACCGTTCGAAATTCAGATTTGCAAGCTCGCGCAGCCGGTCGGGGCGGTTGAGATAGGCCCATTCTGCCCGCAGCACGGCGCGGGTTTCCAGCAAGTGTCCGATATCGCGTTGCAAGCCCTGCACCTCGCGCAGGGCGGCCTGCGTTTTGTAATTCTGGTGATAGGCCCAAAAGGCAAGGCCCATCACGGCCAGCGCGGAAAGCACATAGATCAGGGATCTCACTGTCTTCTTCCTTTGTTGGTCAGCATTGGCATGCCCATTGCGGCACGATCTGCGGGGCCTGCCGGGGCCTCTGTGCGGATCGCGATGCGCAGTTTGGCAGACCGAGAGCGGGGGTTTTCGGCCAGTTCCAGCGCGTCGGGGCCGATGGCCTTGCGGGTCTTTATGGTAAAACGCGGCTCTGTTTCATCCTGTTGCGGGGCGTGGCGGCTGCCCTGCCCGGCTGTGCCTGCGCGCTGCTGCATAAAGCGTTTGACCATGCGGTCCTCAATCGAATGAAACGTCACCACCGCCAACGCGCCGCCCGGTTTCAGCGCGCGTTCCGCCGCCTCTAACCCCATGGCAAGCTGGCCATATTCGTCGTTCACCGCAATGCGGATCGCCTGAAAACTGCGGGTCGCCGGATGGGTCTGGCCCGGCTTGGGGCGCGGCAGCTGGCCTTGGATGATCTGCGCAAGTTGCAGCGTGGTTTCCAGTGGGGCCTCTGCGCGGGCCTTGACGATCGCGCGCGCGATGCGGCGCGAGGCGCGCTCTTCGCCATATAGAAACAGAATATCTGCCAGCTCTTCTTCGCCTGCCGTATTGACCAGATCGGCGGCCGTGGGGCCATCCGCGCTCATCCGCATATCGAGCGGACCGTCCGTCATAAAGGAAAAGCCGCGACCGGGTTGGTCAAGCTGCATCGACGAGACACCCAGATCCAGCACCACGCCATCCAGCAAGGTCTCGCTATAGGTGTCAAGTGTGCTGAACGTGCCCTCGACCATCACCAGCCGCTCTCCGTATTGACCGGCCCAGGCCTTTGCCATCTCAAAAACACTCGGGTCGCGATCCACCGCGAACACCCGCGCCGCACCCGCATCCAGCAAACCACGCGTATAGCCGCCCGCGCCGAACGTGCCGTCCAGCCAATCCCCCATCACCGGCTCTACCGCCGCCAGAATGGGGCGCAAAAGAACGGGGATGTGGGGGTCAGATGACGAAACGCGTACCTCTGCTGCCATTGTTACGCGCTCCGGGACTTATCCAGCAAGGTGAGCGGATCGAAATCCTCTGGGAAGTCTTCGAGCCATTCCTCTGTCTTGGCTTGCTCTTCGGCCTCGTATGTCTCTGGCTTCCAGATCTGGAATGTGTCGCCCGTCGCGATAAAGAAGGCCTCGCCTTCCAGATCGATCTTGTTGCGCATCTTTGCCGGCAGAACCAGACGACCAGTCTCATCCACCGAGGTATTCAAAGAATACCCACTGTAAAGGCGCTCTAACATACGGCGATCTTTTGATCCACGCGGCAATCCTGCGATCTGCTCATCGACTTCCGCGATGGCCTGCATGGTGTAACATTCAAGATAGCTTTGCTTGGCGGTCCCGTAGAAAATCACAAACTCCGGGGACTCGCCTGATTTCCAGTTTGGGTCAGAGGACTCAAGAACACGGCGAAAATCGGCCGGGATAGACACCCTGCCCTTTCCGTCCACCTTTTGGTGGAATTCGCCTCTGAACCTGCGAGCCACGTTGAACCCGGTCCTTTAAATTTGTGCCCGATTATTGGTGCGGGCCTGATTTTCCGAGGCCATGCCCCGAAATAGAAAACGGCGGATTGAGCTGCTGCCACTGCCCAATCCGCCGCCCTCGTCCCGCTGTGCGGGATGTCCAGCTGCGCGCGCCACCTGGGGGGATGTCTGCTCGCTCGCGCGCCGGATCTCTTGTTTCGATGAAAACGGGGTGCCTGTATGAAACCTACTTAGTGATCTCGGGGTTCTTGAGATGCCCCATTTGTCCGTCTGCATCGTGTGACTATGGATGCCATGGGAATTCATGGAAATCAACAGGAATATACGGGCAAAATTCATGGCAACCGCTGGGAAACCCTGAAAACACGGCTCGATCAAGGGTCTCAAGCCGGACGAAATCGCATCTTGTGGTGAAGCCCTTCAATTTTGACACAAGATGTAGTGGCACTTAGATCTGGCCAAAAATTCCCATATTTTCCCGAAAAACTTTGGGGATAAGCCTAGATCAGTCGAAAAATCACCTGTTTCCTCTGCAATATGTAACGAATCACTCTGGGAATTCCAAGGAACAGCCCTTTGATTCGGCGGATTCTGGCACATGGATTGAACTCGTCCCATGTTTTCCCATGCCGTTGATCATCCTGGCGTCCCATGATCGCTGAAGAGGTGCCAATCCCCTGCTGTTGGCCTGCTGTTGGCCTGATTTTGAATTGTCGCTCTGCAGATGGCCGCCTACAGAAGTGGGATGCCTAGGTTTTTCAAATCCCTCACCCGCTCCAAGTCAGACGTCGCCCCGCTTATGTCTCATGCAGCGTTCAGTGCGATTGTCCTGCCCGCCTTTGATGCGGTGCTGAGCCCTCTTGGCTTTCACCAGCGGCCAGATCGGCTTTGGGTGCGCAGCAATGACGCGCCGATCCGACAGATGTTTCATATTGCCCATTGGAAAGGCGCCACCGCCTCGCCAAGCTGGGGATTGTCCTTGGATTTCGTCCCCCATCGCGCCGGGGATCGGCTTGTCTGGCATCGTACCGACAAAACAGCGCGCGTCGACGCAGACCTGCGCGTGCACGATCTATCGGAGCCATATCACCTCTCGATGCTGGCGACAGAGACGGATTTGCGCGCGCGTTTGGCCCAAGTCTTGCCGCTCTCTCTTATGGACGCGCAAGACTTCTGGGACGCAGGCCGCACC